>JAKOSX010000019.1 GCA_029776595.1 Bacillota bacterium
AAGACGTACATGCCGTTTTATTTCATGTTTATTCCGGCACTCATTATCTATGTGCTGTTTCATTATTTACCGTTATGGGGTATTCGAATTGCTTTTTATGAATCTGGGATTTTTGGTATTAAATATTTTAAAGGACTCGAGACTTTCTATGAGTTGTTCTCCAGTGAGTCTTTCTGGCGGGCTTTTATAAATACTTTATTTATCAGCGGCGGCAACTTGGTTTTGGGTATGTTCTGTTCCGTAGTCCTCTCATTGTTGCTGAATGAGGTAAAAAACGGCCCGTTCAAAAAGATGACCCAAACCATCGTTTATCTGCCCCACTTCTTGTCATGGGTCGTGGTTGCTTCTATTTTTACCATGATTTTGTCCCCGCAAACCGGCGTGGTTAACTCGATCATCAAATCCATGGGCGGTGAACCCATTTATTTCCTGGCTAAAGAGGAATGGTGGACGCCGATATTCTTAACGATTTACCGTTGGAAAGAAACCGGTTGGGGAACCATTATCTTCCTCGCAGCGCTTTCTGCGGCTGACCCTGAATTGTATGAAGCCGCTTGGATTGACGGCGCTTCCCGTTTGAAACAGGTTTGGTACATTACGCTGCCGACCATTCGGACGACCATCTTGGTTGTATTCATCATGAATCTTTCTTCTATCTTCAATATGTTCGAATCGGTATTCGTCATGCAGAATCCGTTGGTTTACAAAGTGTCGGACGTTATCCAGACGTATACGTACCGGACCGGTTTGGTTCAGGCTGACTTTGACTATGCAACGGCGGTAGGATTGTTTAACTCCGTGTTGTCCTTTACGTTGGTTATCATAGCCAATAAGTTGAGCAAAATCATTCAAGGCGAAAGCATTTTATAATTCTAAAGGGAGGCCCGACGATGTACGATAAATTTAGCTTTGCCAAGGGTTACCGGGCAAGAGCGATCTTCGTAATCTGTAATACCATATTTTTAATTCTGCTTTGTATTTTGATGCTTGTTCCGATATTAAAGGTTTTGTCTGACTCTTTTGACGCCGCCGGCAACTATGAATTACGCTTTTTCCCCAAGGTGGCGACGTTGGATGCTTATCGGCTGATTTTATCGACGGAGAGTTTGTTCCGGCCGTTTATGATTTCCATCTTCACGACGGTGGTCGGTACGATTTTAGCCCTGACCATTTCGTCCATGGCATCCTATGTTTTGACTCAAAAGGAAATGCCGGGAAGAAACTTCTTTACCTATGCCATTTTGATCACCATGATTTTCCACGGCGGTATGATCCCCACCTACTTGGTTATCAGAAGCCTTGGGTTGTTGAATACCTTATGGGCGGTTATCCTGCCGATGACCTGTAATACCTATAACCTGATCCTGTTGAAAAACTTCTTCTCCACGATTCCCCAGGGTATTGTGGAGTCCGCAGAAATTGACGGTTGTACGCCATTGATGATTTATACCAAAATGGTATTGCCGCTTTCCAAAGCCGGTTTGGCTGCTATCGGCCTGTTTTATGCGGTGGCTTATTGGAATACCTTCTTTAACTTTATCATCTATATTAATAACCCGGACTTGCATAACTTCCAGGTTCGCTTGCGTGAATTGATTCTGACCGACGACTTCCTGCAACGGGGTACGTTTACAATCTATCCACAAACCGTTCAAAATGCCTGTATTATCGTTAGCATTATTCCTGTTATGATCCTTTATCCGTTCCTCCAGAAACACTTTGTGAAAGGTGTTAATTTGGGCGCCATCAAAGGATGAAGCCGGCTTAATTGTCTACAAAGTTTTTACAAATCAGCTACTGATTTGTAAAAAAGAAAATAAAAAAACAGGAGGGTTTGTAATGAAGAAAAATGTACGGATTGCTGCGGGACTGTTGGTTGCTTTATTGTTAGTCACCGCCATCATTCCCGTCAACCAGGGTGCTAATGCAGCAGCGAAACCTGCTCGTATCGATGCGTTCCTGGACATCATTCTGACCAAAGAAGCTGGTCAGGACCAATTCTGTGCCGAATACAAAAAACAAACCGGCATCGAATTGCGCATCATTCAACCGGCGCACAACCAATATCGTGAAAAGATGTTGATTGCGTTCGCCTCCAATGATCTCCCCGATGTTATCGAGATCATTCCGGACTTCCCGCAAGACTATATGGCTCTTGCGAAAGAAGGCGCTCTTGTCCCGTTGGACAAATATATCGCCAAATCTCCGGTCTTCAAAAAAATCAACAAACAGTATATTGATGCTTTGAAATTCAGAGGCAAAATCTATGCCGTGCCTTTGAATACCGGTGGCGGTAACTTGCCTTACATCCGTAAAGACTGGTTGGATAAACTCGGCTTGAAAGTTCCGACCACCTGGGATGAATTTTATAATGTTGCCAAAGCTTTTGCCACCCAAGATCCGGATGGAAACGGCAAACATGATACCATCGGTATCACTCTCCCTGGTTTGGACCAATCCATCTATATGCAAGACTTCTATCAAGGTGCTGAACATAACTTCGTCATGAAGAACGGCCGTTGGGTTGACGGTTTCGTCCAACCGGAATTCAAACAAGCCCTTGAAAGACTGCGCAAAGCATACCAAGAAAAAGTTCTCGATCCTGAAGTATTTACCAACAAGACTTCTACCTGCCGTGAAAAATTCTATGCGGGCAAAGTCGGTATCTTCCCGTACTGGGCCGGTACCTGGGGCGAAACCATCGAACGTAACGTGAAGATGAACAACCCGAAAGCTGAAGTTATCCCGCTTCCGGCTATTAAAGGCGTCAAATACATGAACCGTATTGGGCCGATGATCGCCATCACCAAGAAAGCCAAGAATCCGGAAGCTGTCTTCAAATACTTCATCGAGTACATGCATGACGGTGGCCAAGGCCAGATGCTGTTCACTCACGGTGTTGAAGGCGTCCACTGGGCTAAGAAAGGCAACGAATACGTGAAATTGCCGTCCCTCGGCAATCCGAACGTACCGGCTGCCAAATCTTACATCCATCCGGAATTGCCTTTGAACGAAACCTTCAAGGATCCGTTCCCGTTGCATCCGGCGATCGTTGCTTCTTTGAAAGCGTTCCAATCCAGCCGTCAATTTATGAAACTTCCGCCGGATTCGGAGACCTATCTGAAATATAACGGCGAAATCATGAACCTCAAGAAAGAGATCATGGCTAAAGTCATGATGGGAACTCTCACTGTGGATCAAGGTATCAAAGGATACAAAGCCAGATCCGCTCGGTTCCAAGTTGCCAAGATTCTCGAAGAAGCTAACACCAGAAAATAATTTCGGGTTTAGCACAAGTTATTCCGGTCTTGGTCTCGGTATCGAGACCAAGACCTTAACTTGTTTCACTGGTTGAAATGATGGTTGTGAAGTGGTAGTCTATTTTTTTAGCGGTTGTTTAAACGTATCAACCGCTAATAGTGAGAAGGAAGGATGAGAAATGAGCAACTTAAAAAAACAATCCAGATGGATTATATTGCTTATTCTTATAGGTGCAACCGTATTCTATGGATTTGCCAATATTTTTGCCGATTCCGAAATTTTAATCGATGATAACTTCGATAAAGCGGCTGTCGGTTCGAAACCTGAAGGATATATCATCGAAGAAACCGGGGGGTTAGTCGAAATTGCTGATTTGCCAGGTTCAGGAAATCACAGTCTGGCATTGATGGATCCCGGTTCGAGCGTCATTAAAGTTTCGAAAAAATTTGCTCCCCAAACTAAAGTGGTTACCGTAGAAGTTGCTTTTATGCAGAGAGACTTTGGGAGCACTGCGAAACCTATTCGTCTGTTAGATAAAGACGGACAAGGTATCGCCGTTCAAATCGAAACCCGGAAACCCAATCTTTTTGGATATAAAAATGCTGACGGTACATTTAACGAATTTGCTCAATATGAGAAAAACGAATGGTCAGTACTTACGATTATTGCGGATGTTGCTGCCCAAAAGGCAGATGTCTATTGTGATGGCGAATTGAAACTGTCGCAAGTACCGTTTTTAGGGAAAGTTGAAAATATAGGGATGATTGATTCCTTTACGCCCGGAAGCAGCGGTAAGGGTCATTATTTAGATAATATTAAAGTTGTTGCCGGCATTGCCAAACCGACTGCCGTGGTAGCAAAGAAAGAAGCTGCTCCGGCCGGAGAAACTGCTGCGCCGACCCAATCGGGAAGCCAAGTCATCACTGATTTCAAAGTATACAGCCCGACGCCTCAGGCACAGATTCAGACCAATTTGCAGGTGGGCCAGAAAATTTATGTAGACCGTGCTTATTATATTGCGAAACTTCCGGATGCTTATGTCGGAATGGATTGGCTCCAATTGTCTTGTGACTCTAAAAACTATTTCAAAGATCCTTTATTGTCGTTTAAACTGACGGCTGATGCTGAAGTCTTTATCGCCTATGATGACCGGGTCATGAAAAAGCCGGATTGGTTTACGGGTTGGGAAGATACCGGTGATGATATGGTAGACACCGAAGCAGCTCCGGTTACTTTCAGTATCTATAAGAAGAAATTCCCGGCCGGTTCAGAAATTGTTTTGGGTCATAACGGCCAATCCAGCGGTTGTGTTCAATACACTGTTTTCATCAAAGGGCCCAACTGGAATCCGGATGCTGTTAAAAATGCAGCTCCGATTGACGTACCGGTTGAGGTAACCTGGAAGACCATTTTGGCTATGAAACCGGAATGGTATGGTTCGGCAGATGCTATCCGTGTCGGGGATAATGTCTTGGCTTATCAATATGATACCGGCGGATGGTACAAAAATATCGATATGGCGGCCGAACTCAGACCGGAAGATCTCCGTCTGATTCAAGCCAATAAGAAAAACCGGACGGAATCAACGATTGACAATGATGCTACCACTACCCAAATCCGTTATCTCGCCAAGGTGTATACTGCCACCAAACTGGAGCGTTTTAAAGAAGGGTTCCTCAAAGGAATGAAATTCATCTTTGACGCCCAGTATGATAACGGCGGATGGCCGCAATATTATCCGGAACAAACCGAAGACTATTACAAACGGATCACCTACAATGACGGTGCCATGAATCAGGTCCTGATGTTATTGGCTGACGTCGCTAAAGGTGAAAACGAGTTCGCGTTTGTTGCTCCGGAAATGCGGGAACGCGCCAAGAAAGCTTTTGACAAGGGTATTGAGTGCATCCTCAAGACGCAAATCCGGGTCAACGGCAAGTTAACCGCCTGGGGCGCTCAATATGACGAAAAGACATTACAGCCGGCCGAAGCCCGGGCATACGAGAAAGTATCCATCGCCAGCCTTGAAAGCGCCGGTATCGTGAAATTGTTAATGAGCATCGAGAATCCTTCGCCTGAAATTATTAATGCGATCCAGAGCGCTGTGGAATGGTTCGATTCCGTCAAGTTGCTCGGCATTGAAGTCCGTCGCAAAGAGGATCCGACCCTTGACAAAGGATATGATATGGTCGTGAATCAAAATCCGTCGGCAGCACCGATCTGGGCCCGTTTCTACGAGATCGGGACCAACCGTCCACTCTTCTGCGGCCGGGATGGTATTGTAAAATATTCATTGGCTGAGATTGAACATGAACGCCGCATTGGGTATTCCTGGTACAATTATGCTCCGGGCAACATTATCGTCAATGAATATCCGAAATGGCAGCAAAAATGGGCACCCGATCATAATGTGCTGAAGAAATAATCAAAAATTGTTCTCAAAAAAGTAATCAAAGAAAGGAGGAGTTAAGGCTCCTCCTTTCTAAATTTATAAGAAAAATTGATTCGGGGAGAGGATTAAATGCATTCGAACATATCACCGTTGACGATGGCCGTTCAAACCGTAGATTCCGTCATGCAACGTCATCCGTTGCTGATGGAGCACTGGCATTATGAAGTCGGGGTTATGCTCAAAGCAGTGGAATATGTTTGGAAGAAAACCGGTAACCAAGCCTATTTTGATTATCTCAAGAAAAATCTGGACTATTTTGTGGAAGAAGACGGAAATATCCGTACTTATACGATTACCGAGTTTAATTTGGATCAAATCAATACCGGTAAGGCTTTATTAGCGGTTTATCGCGAGACAGGAGAAGAAAAATACAAAAAAGCAGCGGATATTTTGCGGGAACAACTGAAAAAACATCCCCGAACCAGTGAAGGAGGTTTTTGGCATAAGCAAATTTATCCGTCGCAAATGTGGTTAGACGGCATTTATATGCAAGCGCCGTTCTATGCGGAGTATGCCAGCCTCTTTAATGAGCCCGAGGCTTTTAAGGATATTGTCAATCAATTTGAGTTGTTATTTAAGCATGCCCGGGATCCCAAAACCGGCTTGCTCTATCATGCCTGGAACGAAGATAAAGCCCAACAGTGGGCCAATCCCGAAACCGGTTGTTCGCCGCATTTCTGGGGGCGGGCCATGGGATGGTACATGATGGCCTTGGTCGATGTCTTGGATTTTGTTCCGGCTACCTCTGAACGGGAACGTTTGATCGCTATTTTGAAACAGTTGGCCCAATCGGTTCTGGCCGTCCAGGATCCCCAAAACGGCTTATGGTATCAAGTCCTTGACCGTGGCGGTGAAGCAGGGAACTATGTTGAAGCTTCTGCGTCTGCCATGTTCGTTTACGCTTTGTTTAAAGGGGTAAATTGCGGTTATTTGGATGAATCGATGCGGGAAGCGGCAAGGCGGGGTTACAACGGCATTATGGAACACTTCGTCGCAGTCGGAGCTGACGGCCAAATTCATCTGAACGGTATCTGCAGTATGGCCGGTTTGGGGAAATACAAAGAAGATATGGAATACCGTGACGGGTCCTATACGTATTATATCAGTGAACCGGTGGTGGCCGACGATTATAAAGGCGTCGGTCCGTTCATCATGGCGTGTACCGAATACAAATAATTCCCATTTTGTCGTGGATAAAGCTCCTTCGGGAGCTTTTTTATTATTAAATGATTTAAATTTGGCCTAAAATTGCGAAAAAAGAGGATAAAGAGTAAGTTCGAAGAATTTTTTATAGTTATTAGGATCACTTCAAGACTAATACTCTCCGGGAGGTACAGTCGGTTCGATGAAATTACCGAAAGTAATGTTCAGCAACTGGTTTGTGCAACTGAAGAATGGTCTGACGCTGGTGAAAAGCGGTCATTCGAAGAATCGGCTTTTTGTCAAACTGTTACTCTCCTATTTGGCTATTTTGGTGATCCCCATCGTTATCAGTTGGCTGGCTTACGGGCAAGCCATCCGTGAGGTTGAAAGTTACACCAAGGCGAGCACCATGTCAATGTTGAAACAAAGCAGCAACATTATTGACAGGCACTTGCAGGAGGTTAACCGGGTGGCGATCCAGCTGGCGATGAATCAACGCCTGAAAGAACTGGTAAGCGCCCGGTACATTGACAATTATGAACTGGCGCGTTTGTTGACGGATTTATCCTCATATATTGTCCCCAACAATTTTATACTCCGGTCCTGTATTTACCTTAAAAACAGCCATAATGTTTTTTATTCGGACACGATCTTCAATGATCGGTTCTTTTATGACAATGTCTTTAGTTATCACGGGATGAGCTTTAACGAGTGGCAACATATTTTATTTTCCCAAGCATATTCAGGGAAATATCTTCCTGCTTCCAGTGTATCCATGGAACGGATCAATCAATCGGTTATTACGTATATGTTGTCAATCCCCTTCAACATTCAAAAAAACCAATCGGACGGGGTTATTTTTCTGCTTATTGATGAAAAGCAGGTTCATAACCTTCTGCCGAAAACTGATGTGAACAAAGGCGGCTGGGTTTATATTCTCGATGAAAACGGCCAGATAATCACCCGGATGGGTCAGGGAACTCCGTTATCCCAATTCAAGTTGAAGAACAATGAGGGGTATTTGGAGACGAAGCACGGCGGTAAGCCGCTTATCGTGACCTATACGGTTTCGGAGGACAGCGGTTGGACGTATGTGGCTGCCCTGCCGCGTGCGGTTGTGATGTCAAAGGTCCGCTTTATCAAGGTATTGGCCCTTGCCGTCACTATGCTTTCATTGGTTTTCGGTTGTACGGCAGCTTATTTTATGGCGCATAAAAATGCCGAACCGATTCAAGGAATCGTCCAGATGATATCCGAATTTTTCGGCGGGGATGACCAGGGTGTCGGCGATTATGACTATCTGACGGGCAAAGTTTCGGAATTAATATCGAGTAACAATTTATTGCGTTCGGATTTGAAAAAACAGGCGGCCATGGCATCTGCAGTTTTCTTTGACCGGCTGTTGAAAGGCGACTTTAAGAACAGCGAAGAAATGGAGATTTTCTCCAAATATGTCGGCGTCGATTTCAGCGGGAAGAAACTGCTGGTGCTCATCTTACGGATGTATGATTCCAGCGAACTGTTGAGCGGAGATATTTTAAAAGAGTTGGATATGACCAAAGTCTTGGTAAAGGATACTTTAAAACGCGTATTACGGGACGACGCCTTTATCACGGATTTGGATGAAAACCATATCGCCGTTTTAATCATGTTGCCGGAGGACGGAGAGAACGCATATGCCAAAGCCGAACGGCTGATGAATGAAATTTATTTCGAAATATTCAGCCGTTACCGGATTCAACTGACGTTCGCCGCCGGGAATATCTGCGGCAATATGGGAGAGGTCAGCCAATCCTTTGAACAGGCCAGGGATGCCGCAGGATACATCGGCAAAGAAAAAGGCCGGAAGATCCTCTGGTATCACGAACTGCCCAAGCAAAGCGAAGGGTATTATTATTCCATCGACTTGGAAACCCGCCTGATGAATTCGACGAAAGCCGGGGATTGGCAGGAAGTCGAACGTTATCTCAATATCCTGTGGGGAGAGAATTATGAAAAGCGGACCCTTTCACCGGAGATGTTGAATTTGTTGTCCTGGGAGATGCGGGGAACGTTGGTCAAACTCAAGAACCAAGTGGAGTTAAATCCAGCCATCTTAGAAGCAGTGGATAGGCTGAACAATACAACCAAATCCTTTAGTGAGTTTTTCCATGACATTACGGAGATCTATAAGCAGATCTGCCAATGCATGGACAGCCAAAAACGCAGCCATAATACTAACCTTAAAAATAAGATGATCGAATTTATCAGCCAGACTTCATCCGACGCCTCGCTCAGCCTGTCGACGGTGGCCATGAAATTTGGCTTGACTGAATCGTATATTTCGCAATTCTTTAAGGAGCAAACAGGACAAAATTTCTCCAGCTATCTGGAGAAGATCCGGATGGAGCATGCCTGCGATTTGTTGGCCAATTCGGATATGCCCATCAATGAGATTGCCCATCATGTAGGGTATTACAGCGATCAAGTTTTCCGCCGGGCTTTTAAGCGCTATCATGGCATGACACCCAATGAGTTCCGGGTATTGATGAAGTCGAAGGAGCTGGATGTGATATAAAACTATAGGTACGGGTTCCGGATATTATTAGGTTCTGGGTTTTAGGTTAAGGAGGAACGCAATCAATGCGTTCCTTTAATTTTTACAGTGCACAGTCCACGGATTAGCATGAGGGAAGAGGCACGAGGCATATGTTTAGTTTTCTTCTGTCATCTGTATTCCGTATTCTGTCTTCTCAACACTAACTTCTAGACCGGACACTATCCCCATATATTTTTAAGGATAGCGTTGATGGGGAGGATGGCGATGCAGGTAATCTTCTTGAAAAAAGTCAATATGCTGTTGGGGGCAGCGTGCGTATCAATACTTACCCTTTCGTTGGTGCTTTATCCGGAAGAAGGAGTGCAGGCGGCAAAGGCCGGGCTTAAAATCTTTTGGGATGTGGTATTCCCCTCGTTGCTTCCGTTTTTTGTGTTATCCGAAATTTTACTGGGCATGGGGGTCGTCCATTTTATCGGGGTGTTACTGGAACCGCTGATGCGCCCGCTTTTTAATGTGCCGGGGGTCGGCGCTTTTGCCCTGTCCATGGGTTTGGCTGCCGGTTATCCCATGGATGCGGTGCTTACCGGGAAATTTCGCCGGAGCAAGATGTGTACCCGCATTGAAGGCGAGCGACTGCTCTCCTTTACCAATACCGCAGATCCGTTGTTTATTTTCGGAGCGGTGGCAGTGGGAATGTTTGGCCGACCGGATCTGGGAATGGTGCTGGCGGCAGCCCATTATATCTCCAGTTTTACTGTGGGGTTAATCTTTAAATATTACGGTCATGACAAGGAACGGCAAGCTTCGGAACTGCGCGAAAGTTATCAGGGAAATATCATCCGGAGAGCGTTAAGAGCGTTAATCAAAGCGCGGAAAGAAGATGGCCGGACCTTTGGGCGGTTGATGGGCGACTCGGTCAAAGAATCGGTCAGTACCTTGTTGATGATTGGCGGATTTATCATGCTGTTTTCGGTGTTGGTAAAGATGTTGGAAACCTTCGGTCTGTTGGGCCTGATTACACCGCCTCTTGGTGCCCTGCTTCAACTGTTTGGCTTGGATCCTGATTTGGCTGCTTCATTATTCAACGGTATATTGGAGATTGACCTGGGGACCATGTCGGCAGGGCGTGCCGCGGCACCATTGGCGGACCGTCTGATCATAGCCAGTTGGATCATCGCTTGGAGCGGCTTGTGCGTTCACGGCCAAGTGGCCAGCGTCATTCATGACACGGATATCCGGATGGGTCCGTATGTGATTGCCCGGATGCTGCACGGCATTTTTGCGGCTTGGTATACCTGGTTGCTGTTGGGCCCTCAGGCTGCGGTCAGTGGGACGATTGTGAGGAGTCTCCCGGTGTCCCAAGGCTTTCATCCATTGGACCGGGTGGTTTTGTCAGGCAAACAAATGGTCGCCGTCTTGGGGATTCTGGTCGCAATCTCATTACTGATTCATGGATTTAAGCGATACCGGATCATGAATATCAAGAAATGATCATGTATACATTATTATTTATTTTTCGGAGAGGATTGCATATTGGTAGCGTTGAATAGACCATACATTATGGAAAATGATGAGAAAATATGGGATGGGTGGGTGACTTCATGCTAACCTTCAGTAAACGCAGCAATACCTTGGAGCAGACGGAATACATCTATATGCTTCAAGATGTTTCGGAACCTCATTTATACCGGTATTTGTTTAATTATGAAGAAGTACCGAAGGTTCCTTTCAATCATCGGCATGTTCCCATGCGGCCGCCGGAAAATATCTGGATAACTGATTCCACGTTCCGCGACGGGCAGCAAGCCCGGGAGCCGTACACGGTTAAGCAGATTGTGGACTTGTATAAGTTTTTGCACCGTTTGGGCGGACCGAAAGGCATCATTCGGCAAACGGAGTTTTTCTTATACAGCAAAAAAGATAAAGAGGCTGTCACCCAATGTATGGAACTGGGGTATGATTACCCGGAAATCACCTCCTGGATCCGCGCTGTGAAAGAAGATTTCCAGCTGGTTAAAGAGATGGGTTTGAAGGAAACCGGCATTTTGGCCAGCTGTTCGGATTATCATATTTTTAAGAAGCTCAAGATGACCCGGAAGCAGGCTATGGAACAGTTCCTTTCCATCGTGAAAAGCGCTTTGGAAATCGGGATCGTGCCCCGGGTTCATTTGGAGGATATTACCCGGGCTGATTTCTATGGCTTTGTGGTGCCTTTTGCCATCGAGTTGATGAAATTATCCGAAGAAAGCAAGATTCCCATTAAGATTCGGGCTTGCGATACGTTGGGCTTCGGGGTAAGTTATCCCGGAGTGGCTCTCCCCCGCAGTGTGCCGGGGATCATCTACGGTTTATGGCATCATGCGGGCGTTCCTTCCGAACAATTGGAATGGCATGGCCATAATGATTTTTATAAAGCGGTGACGAACTCGGCCACCGCCTGGCTGTACGGTTGTTCCGGCGTTAACTGTACCTTGTTGGGGATCGGCGAACGGACCGGTAACTGTCCGTTAGAGGCGATGGTGTTCGAATATGCCTCCTTACGGGGAACCCTGGACGGCATGGATACGACCGTCATTACGGAAATTGCGGAATATTATACCCGGGAAATCGGCTATCAAATTCCGCCGATGACCCCATTGGTCGGGAAGGAGTTTAACTTTACCCGTTCCGGAATCCACGCGGACGGATTATTGAAGGATGAAGAGATTTACAATATCTTCAATACGGAGAAACTGCTCAACCGGAAAGTGGTGGTGGCGGTTAATGAACATTCCGGTGCCGCCGGGATTGCCCACTGGGTGAACAGTTATTTCAATTTGAAAGACGACCGGAAACTGGAGAAACGGGATCCCCGTTTGGCAAAATTGAAGGAGTGGGTTGACCGACAGTATGAAGCTGGCCGGAATACCGTCATCGGCGACCATGAGTTAGTGGCGGTAATTCAGGCAGAAATCCCTGAACTCTGGGAAGAACTGAACCGTCGCTAAAGATATCCATCATCGTTAAAACCCGCGAAAGCGGGTTTTTTCTTGGCACCAGTTAGATTTTTCCTATGAAGTCCAAGCATGTTTTCGCAGGCAGATGGCAATAATTAACTATAGGAAAAGAGAGGTTGTGACCGAATTATTTATAAAAACTGCAATAATTTCCTGTACATCCATGGAATTCTTATGGTTCTGCCAACGGAAGCGTTGGTTTGAGTCGCGCTGTCAGAAATTTAGCAAAGAACCGGTAACGGATTCGCATGAATCCGAAAATAGGGGGTATGCTAAAGGAAATGAAAAAACCGATGTTTTTATTGCTTCTGTTGATTCTTATTTTTCTCGGATGGACTTCCTTACAGGCAGAGGCTGCAGAGGACATTTTTTCATATGTTTCAGGTAAATCCGGCTTTGTGGTGATCCGTCAGCAAACTGCCATTCAACTCAATGGTGCATATAACGGCCTCTCCGTGAGAGAACGTGTAAAACTGGTGGAGACCAGATTGGCGAAGATTGCGGCAACCGGCGGAATTCAGGCTGATTTATTAAAAATTACGGAACGTAACGGACATATTGGCCTTACCTATAAAGGGGAATGGCTGGTCATGGCGGATCCGGCCAGTGCTTATGCACAAAAGACGCCTCAGGATCAATTGGCTGAACGATGGCGAAAAACGCTTATCGCATTGCTGCCCGACGTTTCCGATGCGTATCGGGTTGTCGATACCATGGTCGGTGTTGCTTCATGGTACGGTAAAGAGTTTCGCGGCCGTAAAACGGCCAACGGAGAGCCGTTTGACGAACGGAAATTTACGGCAGCCCATCGTAGCCTGAAGTTCGGCACCCGGGTCCGGGTGACCAATCTGGCCAATAATTTATCGGTCATTGTCATCATCAATGATCGGGGGCCGTGGGTCAAAAACCGGATCATTGATCTGTCGTGGGCTGCAGCCAGAACTATTGGAATCCGAGGAATCGGCCGGGTTAAAATCGAAGTACTTTCAAAGGATTAAGGTGATCATGGCGTGAGGAAAGCGGCAATCGTTGTCTTGGTTTTGTTTGTTTGGGCTTCATGTGCTTTGACGGCAACTTCCCGGGAGTCGAAGATCATTTCCTATGGTAAAGATCTCACTGCCGAAGAACGGATCCTGATCTTCCGGGAAATGCCCCTGCCGGATGATGTGACGTCCGAAGATATTAAGAGCATCGAAGTGACCAATGAAGAAGAATGGAAACTTCTCAAAGGTCTGGTGCCGGATAATGAGATTGGAACCAAAGCTATCTCCTCAGTGTATGTGGAAAAATTGAATTCCGGCGAAGGACTGAAATTGGAAACCAAAAATCTTACCTTTGTGACGCCGCAGATGATGGCCAATGCTTTAGTCACTGCCGGAGTCCGTGATGCACGGATTTATGCCACGGCTCCCCGGGAAGTTTCGGGAACGGCGGCGCTGACCGGGATTTACAAAGCCATCGAAACGTTAACCGGGAAAGCGTTGGCATCCGATGCCAAACAATTGGCGGCCCGGGAATTAGTTCAAACCGGTAATCTGGGAGAGAGAGTCGGCAAGGAAAAGGCTGTCATATTGGTGGAACGCTCCAAAGAACGGATCATTGAAGCCAAAAATGTGACCACGAAAGCGATTGAAGAAATCGTGTCCGACACGGCCAAAGAGCAAAACATCACGCTGACCGAGGCGGAAAAGAAAGAACTCATCGAGATTCTAATTCAGGTGAAGCAATTAAAGCTGGATGTGGATGAGTTGAAAACGCAGTTGAAAAACTTTGCGCCTGCCGAAGAAAAGCAGGAAGAGAAGGATAAGCCGGCTTCCTGGTTTGAACGGGTCATCGAGTTTATTACTTCCATCATTGACCGGATATTTTCCTTTGCCGGCCGGTTTTTCAGGTTAAAACATTGATTTCAGGTTTGGGAGTTGCGTTTGGAAGGAGGATTTTATATAATATAATAACAATAACCTTATGTTTCCATATTTTTAACGCGATGACGGGGACGGAGTTCTGAAAATGCATCCAGAGAGGGCAGGGATGGTGTAAACTGCCTTGCAGATTCAGAAACGATTGCCCCCCGGAGTGGTTGGATGAATGCCAGTAATTCAATTCGGTTCAGCCCGTTACCGCTGATTTGAGGGAGGCTTATGGCCTAATCAGAGTGGAACCGCGAAGAACCTTCGTCTCTGGAGCATGAGATGAGGGTTTTTGTTTTAAAGTTTACAAGTTTAAGCATAAGGAGGATTGTGATGAAAGTATTTAATACGTTAACCCGGACAAAGGAAGAGTTCGTTCCGCGCAAACCGGGAGAGGTCAGCATTTATGTGTGCGGTATCACGCCGTACAATTATGCGCATATCGGCAACTCCCGACCGGCGGTTTTTTGGGATTGTGTCCGCAGATATTTGATGTACCGCGGATATAAAGTGCATTTCGTCCAAAATTTTACGGATGTGGACGACAAGATCATCAACCGTGCCGCTCAGTTGGGGAAAGAACCGTTGGAGTTATCGGAAGAATATGCCCGAATTTATCTGGAAGATTTGGAGAAGTTGGGCGTCTTGCCGGCGGATCGTTATCCCAAGGTTTCCGAACATATTCCGGAAATTATTGAGATGATTGAGACTCTGATTCAAAAAGGCTTTGCCTACGTAGCCGGCGGAGATGTGTATTATGCGGTGGACCAGTTTGACGAATATGGCAAACTATCCGGACGCAACCTGGATGAACTTCAGGCCGGAGCCCGGGTGGAAGTGAATGAGGCCAAACGGAATCCCATGGATTTTGCTTTATGGAAAGCAGCCAAACCCGGCGAGATCGCCTGGGACTCTCCCTGGGGTCCGGGAAGGCCGGGATGGCATATTGAATGCTCGGCCATGTCCCTGAAATATCTGGGAGGTGGCTTCGATATGCACGGCGGCGGCGAGGACTTGGTTTTTCCTCATCATGAAAATGAAGTGGCCCAGTCCGAAGCTTATCTCGGCTCTCAATTTGCCCGGTATTGGCTGCATAATGCCTTCGTGACGGTCAGCGGTGAACGGATGGGCAAATCCATGGGGAATTTCTCCACCATCCGGGATGTCATCGAAAAGTATCCACCGAAGGTGGTCCGTTTTTGGTTGGTCGGTACCCATTACCGTAATCCCATCGGATTTGGGGAAGAAGAACTTAACGCGGCTGCGAAAGGATTGGAAAGGTTGGAGACCGCTCGGTTTAACTGGACCCATCTGCTGAAACAACCGGCCGTACCTGGGAAAACGGATGAGGAGACGCTGCAAGCCATCCGGAAACGAATCGCCCAAACCCGGCAGGAATTTGAGGCCGGCATGGACGATGATTTTAATACGCCTCAGGCATTGGCCAGTTTATATGAGTTGGTCCGGGAAGTGAACCGGTGGACGCAGGAGAAAGATTTCCTGTTGACTGAAGAAAACCGGCAGGTTTTAACGGAAGCCCTGTCCACTTTCGAAGAACTCGGCGGCATTTTAGGGTTATTCCCGGATGACGGGGCAGCAAACATTGAATCATCGGACGATGCTGAAATCGAAGCTTTAATCGCCCAAAGAACTCAGGCGAAAAAGGAGAAGAACTGGGCTCTTGCGGATCAGATCCGCGATCAGTTGAAAGCGAAAGGCATCATCATCGAGGATACGCCTCAGGGAGTGCGTTGGAGAAGAGAATAGTTTTGAGTTGGGAAAGGAGCAATCATGGAAGCTTATAAGGAGCAGTTCATTGAATTTATGCTCAGCGCCAATGTGTTGAAATTTGGGGATTTCACGACGAAGAGCGGCCGGAAGACACCGTATTTTATCAATACCGGCAATTATCGGACAGGAGAGCAGATCGCCCGGTTGGGCGATTTCTACGCTGAAACCATTCGCAACCATGTCGGGAACGACTTTGATCTTTTGTACGGCCCGGCCTATAAAGGCATCCCCTTAGTGGTGTCGACAGCCGCGGCATTGTATAGGAATTATGGGCACAATGTGCCTTACTGTTTTAACCGGAAAGAAGCGAAGGATCACGGCGAAGGCGGTAGCTTTATCGGTCAATTGCCCGGCGATACCGACCGGATCATTATCGTGGAGGATGTGGTGACGGCCGGGACTGCCGTACGGGAAAGCCTGCAAATTTTAGGCGGCATTTCCAAAGCCAAAGTGAAAGCTTTGGTCGTTTCGGTGGACCGGATGGAGAGAGGGACCGGCACCAAATCCACTCTGGCCGAATTGGAGGATGATTTAGGCATCAAGACTTACGCCATCGTCAACATCGAAGAGATCATCAGCTATCTCCATAACCGAAAAATCGACGGCCGGGTGGTTCTCGACGACGGATTGATGGAGCGGATCCGCCGTTATCGTCAGGAGTACGGCGCTTAAAGATTCGGTTCTCAAAGTTTGTAAAAGGGTTTTATTCCGTACTGGATAAAATCCTTTTTCTTTTAGGGAATAATCAAATTTAGAGTTGATTTTTTTACAGGTTCAGGTAAAATGGAATACCGCGGCAAATTTGGATAATAAGCGAGGATTGGAGATGGCTGATAAAAACCATCGGGATTGGCCGGAGGAGCTGGCCCGACTAAGATATACCTTGAACTATGTCCAAAAAAGCCTGGAAGAGACGGAAGCCAGGGCAGGCAAGCTTGCCGAACAGGTCAAGCGTTCCAGCCGGGTAATTAAATCCGACAGTAGCCAGGAATTTATCGACATGATGATCAATGCCCGGATTCATGAAAGCACCCAACTGAAACTGCGGAATCTGGCCGGAGCTCGAAATAAGCCTTACTTTGCTCGGGTCGACTTTAAAGAAGCTGGCAAAGAGGATGTTGAAAAGTTATATATCGGAAAAATGTCTTTGATGCGTGACGAGGATAAAGCGATGATCATCGTCGACTGGCGGGCGCCCGTCGCCAATCTGTATTATGAAGGGCGGTTGGGCGAGGCAGGGTACGATTGCCCCGGAGGGCGGATTTACGGGGAATTATCGCTGAAACGCCAGTATACCATCGACTCCGGCCAATTGAAAAAATTTTTCGATATTGATATTACGACCACCGATGAGTTTCTCCAACAATTTCTAGGAGCCAATGCTGAAAACCGGTTGAAGGAAATTGTCTCCACCATTCAGGTGGAGCAGAACCGCATCATCCGCGCTCCCTTGGAGATTCCCCTGATTATCCAGGGGGTGGCCGGCAGCGGCAAAACCACCATCGCGCTACACCGGATCGCCTATTTGATTTACAATTACCAACATACGTTTAAACCGGAAAACTTCATGATTATCGCTCCCAACCGATTGTTTCTCAACTATATTTCAGAGGTCTTGCCTGAGCTCGGGGTTGAGCAGGTGAAGCAAACGACGTATATCGATTGGGCGATGGAATTGATCGATGAAAACGTGAAGGTTTTGGATCCTTATTATAAATTAATCGCCTTTGTCAATCATAATGCCACCCCCGATGAAGTGGAATATAACCGGAAAGTCCGGGCAGCTTCAGAGTTTAAATCGTCCCTGGCTTTTAAAAAGGCTTTGGAAGAATATGCAGCCTGGATCGAGCGGACTCTTTTGCCCGAAGTTGATTTCGGAACGGAGGGTTGGACGGTTTACTCGGCGGAGGCCATTGCCAGGTTGTATTATCATGATTATCAGCACTGGCCGTATTATCAGCGGATCGAGCAATTGAAGAAGCATTTCCGCAAACGGATCAAAGATATGAAAGAGGAAATGGTGCTGAGATTGCAAAGTGCGTGTCAGGCTCGGATCGATCGGTTAAAGTTGACTGTGCCCGAATCGGAAAACCGGCAGCGGCAAATTATCCGCCTCATTGAGGCCAAAGATGCCCAGGTTTGCAAGATCGAACAGTTTGCCAAAGAAGGGATTAAAGAGTATATCAAAAAAATCCCTAAAATCAGTGCGTTGAAGTATTACCACTGCCTGTTTCGGGAGACGGAACTGTATACACGGTTTGTCGCTCCGAAACTCCAGCCGGAACTGGCCGTTTTTTTGCGGGAGGAAACCCTGAAGGTGTTGGATGCCAAGTCCCTGGATTATGAAGATTTGGCACCGGTTATCTTTTTGAAGCATTGTTGTTATGGCTGGGGCGAACGGCTGCGGGTGCGACAATATTGTCATTGACGAAGCACAGGATTTCAGCATATTTCAATACAATACCCTCCGTACCATCATTAAAGACAGCAGCTTCACGATTTTAGGCGATGTCAACCAGGGGATCCATTCCTATCGGGGAATCCGTAACTGGCATCAGTTGCAATGAGAAGTCTTCGGCGAGGATAAGAGTCAGATCCTGACGTTGGAACAGAGTTATCGGACGACTGCTGAGATTATGGAAGCTGCCAATCAGGTGCTGGCCCATTCCCGCCAGACGGAGGTGTTATTCGCCAAACCGGTTGTCCGTCGCGGGGAACCGGTGAAGGTCACGGAGGTTGCCGGTTATCCGGAGATGATTCGCGCGATTGATGGCTCTGTCGTGGAGTTACGCCGATTGTATCGGTCGATTGCGGTGATCGCGAAAACGTTGGCTGAGGCACAAAATATTTATCATGAACTTAAAGCGAAAGATTACCGGCCTGTGCTCATCCAAGGGACGGAAGATGAATACCATGGAGGAACCGTGATTCTCCCGTCTTATTTGGCCAAAGGGTTGGAGTTCGATGCGGTGCTTATCGCCGATGGCAGTGAAGCCAATTACCGGCAGGATAATGAACTGGATATTAAACTCCTCTATGTGGCCATGACCCGGCCGCTGCACCGGTTGATCATTTATTACTATGGGGAGTTACGCCGGTTGTTGAAAAATATAGGAAAAGCATGAGTTGACAGTTGACAGTGTACGGTTCTTTCTTTTAATACACAGCGCACAGCTTCATCCTGATATGAGGTCATAGGTCTTAGGTCCCGGGCCCCAGGTTCGGGGTTATGGAAGGAACGCTAACGCGTTCCTACCTAAAACCAGTACCCATCACCTAACACCTGGAACCTGATGCCTTTTTCCCTTTACACTTTGGGACTGTCAATTGTCAACTAAACTGACGCTTCACGCCTAAACGGAAATGTTATAAAATTTTCTCTTGCCATCGTCTGTGGATTGGCATACACTTAAGGGTAAAGAATTTATGAGGTGAAGTCGATGAATCAAAAGTTGAAAGTGGGAATCGTCGGAGCCACCGGCATGGTTGGCCAACGGTTCGTTTCATTATTGGCCGATCATCCCTGGTTTGATGTGGTGACGGTAGCCGCCAGCCCCAGGTCGGCGGGTAAAAGCTATCAGGAAGCCGTGGAAGGGCGTTGGATTTTTGACGGAGCCATTCCGGAGCATATTGCCAAATTAACGGTGAAGAACGCGGCGGATGTGAAGGAAATCAGCGAGGAAGTCGATTTTGTCTTCTGTGCGGTGGATATGAGCAAAGAGGAGACGAAAAAACTGGAAGAAGCATTCGTACTTCATGATACGCCGGTTGTCTCCAATAACAGCGCCCACCGCTGGACGCCGGACGTACCGATGGTGATTCCGGAGATTAACCCGGAACATATTCAAATTATTGAAAAACAACGGGAACGTTTTGGGGTGAAGCGCGGGTTTATTGCGGTAAAGCCCAATTGTTCCATTCAAAGCTATGTCCCGGTTCTTCATCCGTTGCTGTCCTTTAAGCCGGTGAAGATCGTGGCCAACACGTACCAGGCTATTTCCGGTGCAGGAAAAACCTTTAAGGATTGGCCGGAAATGATCGACAACGTGATTCCGTATATCAGCGGCGAAGAGGAGAAAAGCGAACAGGAACCGTTGAAAATCTGGGGCCGGATTGAAGGCGACCAGATCGTTAAAGCGGCGGAACCGGTGATTACCGCTCAGTGTATCCGGGTTCCGGTCAGTGACGGCCATTTGGCGACGGTCTTTGTCTCCTTTGAAAAGAAACCTTCGAAAGAGGAAATCATCGACATTTGGACCAATTTCCAAGGGAAACCGCAGCTTTTGGATTTGCCCAGCGCTCCGAAACCCTTTATCAAATATTTTACCGAAGACAATCGGCCGCAAACCCGGTTGGATCGGGATTTCGGGAACGGCATGGGGATCACGGTCGGACGGCTGCGTGAAGATGCCATTTTTGACTATAAGTTTGTGGCATTGTCCCATAATACCTTGCGCGGTGCGGCCGGTGGCGCGGTGTTGATCGCCGAATTACTGAAAGCGGAAGGGTATATTGAGGCGAAATAAAAGGCTGTGTGGGATCGCCGTTCATACCGATGAACGGAAAGTTTTTCGATGTTACGGGGGAGCGTCGCAACAGGGCGATGCTCTCCTTTGATTATGCAGGATTTGAAAACGATGTTTAATTAAAGGAAAATAAGGTAAAATAATAGAATACTTAATCCATCGAATGGAGAATGGACGGTACATACGTGAATCATAATTTTTTTCACTTACCTGATGTCAATCCGGCGGAATTGTCGCCGGCTGTTTGGGCTTATATTGGAGATGCAGTCTATGAACTGTTTATCCGAAATCTTCTGGTCAGCCGTGGTCCGGCCAAAACCGGGCGGCTGCATCAGGAAGCCGTCCAAAAGGTGAAGGCTTCGTTTCAGGCCCAACTTCTTGATAAAATTGAGCCGTTATTGGATGAGGGAGAATTGGATATCGTTAAACGGGGCCGCAATACGAAGACCGGCCATGTGCCCTCCGGAAGCGATGTCCTCACATACCGGCACAGTACGGCATTCGAAGCGTTGCTAGGGTTTTTGTATCTTTCAGGCAAACTGGATCGGATTGTGGCGTTGCTGGAACAAGCCCTGAATGAGGATGGAGGGGATATGCATGTTGAAGGTTGAGTTATTGCGGTATACTCCGGAACCGGATCGGCTGGTGGCCGCTGCTGCCCGGCTATGTTATTCGGCGGTGGGGATTGATCAGATTTTGGAAAACATGGATACGGAACAGATTCAAAAACTGTTGAATCGGCTTCGGGAAAGCGGTCATGAGTCGCCTATAGAGCATGTGAGTTTTACCTTTGGGATCGAAGGCGTCAGCCGGGCTTTAACCCATCAGTTGGTCCGTCACCGGATTGCCTCCTATTCTCAGCAATCTCAACGCTATGTGAAGTTAAAAGCCTTTGAGGCGGTCGTACCGCCGACGATAGCCAATCACTCGGAGGCGGCAGCCATTTTCCAGGAAACCATGGATCAGATTGCTGCTTCCTATCAACGGTTGTTGGATGTGGGGATACCGGCGGAAGATGCCCGGTTTTTACTGCCCAATGCCTGTGAGTCGAAGATTGTGGTTACCATGAATGCCCGCAGCTTGATGCATTTCTTTGAAATCCGGACATGCGTCCGGGCCCAATGGGAGATTCGTCGGCTGGCATTGGCTATGCGTGAGCAGGTGAAAGAAGTGGCGCCACTGCTCTTTAAATTGTCCGGGCCGACCTGTGAGACCCATGGATATTGCCGTGAAGGCAAAATGGGCTGCGGCCGGGCTCCTTCCTTGGAAACATTGGTGGCGGACTACCAAAAACACCGTAAAGAACAGGGGATTTAAATGGCGGAAGAACAAATTGAAGGCAGAAATCCGGTTTTGGAAGCTTTACGGGCCCGGCACCCGATGATCAAAATCTATCTGCAAAAAGGCGAACTTGGCAAAGCGCTCCGCGATGTGGTCCGTATGGCCTCCGAACGGAAAATACCGGTCCATTATGTTGAAAGCCATGTCCTGGACCGGATGGCGACCACCCGTAATCATCAAGGGGTTATTGCCGTCGCTGCCGGTTGGGAATATGCATCGCTGGAAACGATTTTTCAAAAAGCGGAAGAGCGGAGGGAACTTCCCTTTGTTCTCATGCTCGACGGAGTGGAGGACCCGCAAAATTTAGGTTCGATTATCCGGACGGCCGAAGCCACCGGAGTTCACGGAATTATTATTCCGGAACGCCGGGCGGCGGGATTGAGCCCGACGGTCAGTCGGGCGTCTGCCGGGGCCGTCGAATATGTCCCGGTGGTCCGGGTGACCAATTTGTCCAGGACCATTGAGGAACTTAAGAAACGCGGGTTATGGTTTACTGTAGCCGAAATGGACGGCGAACTGGAATATGATCAGGCGGATCTGACCGGCCCTATCGGGTTGGTGCTTGGCGGGGAAGGCGGCGGAGTATCGCGCCTGGTTGCCGAACATTGTGATCAAAAGGTTCGTTTGCCTATGTGGGGGAAGGTCAATTCATTAAATGTAGCTGTTGCCACGGGCGTGTTGCTCTATGAAATCCGGCGGCAGCGGAAACTGAAAGATGGATGAACAGTATACGATGGTATAGATATTTTAATCAATGGGGCCGGGAATTACGCTGGGTCGTAGTGGTATGGCTGCTGTGGGGGACGATGTTGGGCCGGACGGCGCCGATACTAACTCCTGATTTGGATCAAACGGTTGACAGAAAAGTGATCCAATTTGATCATTATGATTTTACCATTATGACCCAAAGGCAACAGGGGCATCTGGATGTTCGGGCGGTGGCTGAGGTTGAAGTGGTTTCCGACCGGGTTCACCAGATTCAATTTTTGTTAACCAATTTATATCAGATTCGGATTCGTTCGATTACGGTGGACGGTAGGGAACTTGAATATCGCCATATTGGCGATGTGGTTCAAGTTGACCTTCCGTTTTCCTGTTTTCGGGGGAAACGGCTGACGCTTACCGTGGATTACCGGATGGAACGGGTGACGGTGAGCCCGGATGTCTTGGCTGAGCTGCGGGGTAACTGGTATCCGAAGAATATTCTGCCCGAACCGGCCCGGGCTGTGTTTAAGCTGGATGTTCCGGACAGCTATATCGGCGTGGCCAACGGACGTCCGGTCAAGGTTGCCCGGGAGGAAGGGCGTCGGGTGTTTTACTGGGAAGTGCAGAATCCGGCCACCTCTTTCGGGGTGACTGTCGGTACTTACCACCAGCGGACGGAGACCGTTCTGGGGCGCCCTCTTCATCTGTATTTTCTTCCGGGGATAGATCCGGAGGTGCTCCGGAAAACGGTTCGTTGGTCGGAACAGATTTTCCAGGTATACCTGGATGAATTTGGCGGAACCATGCCTGATACGTTTACGGTGGTGATCAATGACACCCCTTTGGGAGAGTCAGCCTTTGGATCCTTGATTTACCTCCATTATCGGGCGTCGGAACCATCGGGCTCCAATATGGACGATAAGGCGTTGTTTGAGGCATTGGCTCATGAGATAGCTCATTATTGGTGGGGGAACTTAATCGTACCGAAAAGCGTTTATGATTGGTGGTTGGTTGAAGGCTTTGCCACCTATGCGGCGACCGTGGCCGGATGGCGGATGGCGCCGAAAGAAGACGCTGTTCAGAAGGAAAACCGGGATCGGCAGAAATGGCGGGAACGATATGTCCAAACCGTCACCAAACTGGAGCAATATCGCTTTTCTGAATTGTCTCTGGCGGAAATATCCCCTTTTGATATCCAGAGGGAATTGCTCTATAGCAAAGGTCCGTTCGTTTTGGCCATGCTTCGGGAGCAGCTTGGAGCGGATGAAATGCAACGATATATAAAGCAGTTTGTCCACCGTTATGCCGGCTGTTCGGTCGGCGTTCGTGATTTTACCCGCTTGGGAGGGGAATTGTATGGTATCGGCATTTTGAACTTCTTCCGGCAGTGGGTTTATTCGACCGGGAATTATAATGTCCGTTTAGAGCGGGTTACGGTGCGGCCGACTGCCGGAGGTTATCAGGTGACGGCGGTGGTTAAAAATGACGGCCAGTTGTCTTTGCCGGACCGGGTTCGGGTAGAAATTATTACCGACAGGCAAGTTTATTCAGAACTATTGCAATTTAAGGGCGTAAATGTTACAATTCAAAAAACATTGCCTGTTAAACCCCTAAAAATTATGTTGAATCCTCAGGATGAAATACTGGAAATCAATCATCAGGATAATCTCTGGAATTAAATGAAGAACGCTTGCCCCGTCGTTGATGGGGGGTATCCTTTCTTGACGGGGAATCGGCGATCATTGTATAATATTTCTAAATTGTATGATGAGTTTTAGTGTTCGTTGGAAACCGATACACATGAGTGGACAGGCTTGGTGCTCTTCTTTTGATTCCCCGATCAATACTGCAACCGGAGGCGATAACGTGGGAGCTAAACCCCAAAG
>JAKOSX010000020.1 GCA_029776595.1 Bacillota bacterium
ATGCTTTTGAACCATCCCGTTTAATTCAGCCAAGCAAGGGAGTGGTGAAGCAAGAACCGGAGGATATATACATCTCAGTAGTCCGGACCATCGCCGAAGTGATTACAAAGACGGGAGTTTCCGCTACAGATATCCTCGCCATCGGGATAGACGGCCAAATGGCTGGGATAATGGGTATTGATCGGGATTGGAAGGCAGTGACCCATTATGATTCATGGCTTGATACCCGGTGTGAAAAATATATCAAGCTGATTCAAGCGGAAGCGGAAGAAGAAGTGATCCGCATTACCGGTTGTCCGGTCACCTATGCTCATGGACCGAAGATTCTATGGTGGAAATACGAACGGCCGGAGGTTTACCGAAAAATTGCCAAGTTTGTTTTGCCGGGGGTTTACGTTGCCGGTCGTTTGACCGGCTTGAAAGCTGACGACGCCTATGTTGATTATACCTATCTGCATTTTTCTGGCTTTGGTGATGTGGAAAAGACGAAATGGTCGAAGGAGTTGCTGCGCCTTTTCCAGGTGGAAGCCGATAAAATGCCGACCATTGTTGAACCATGGAAAGTGATCGGATCTTTAACCAGGGAAGCGGCGGAACAGTGTCATCTGCTGCCAGGGATTCCAGTGGTAGCCGGTTGTGGTGATACAGCCGCAACTTCCTTGGGGGCCGGAATTACCAGACCCGGTTTGGTATTTGACGTTGCTGGGACCGCATCAGTCTTTTCCTGTTGTGTCGACCAGTACCGGCCGGATATAAAATATAAGACCCTGCTTTTTGCCCGCTCAATTATTCCCGATTTGTGGATCCCGATGGCTTACATCAATGGGGGCGGGATGTGCTTAAAGTGGTTTCGTGACCATTTAATCGGTGGGGAAACCGGTTATGCTGAACTGGACCGCGAGTCGGAAGCAATCCCAGCCGGGAGCGAAGGATTGATTTTCCTGCCCCATTTCAGCGGACGGGTTTGTCCCAATGATCCCTACACTAGAGGGACCTGGGTGGGTTTGAGCTGGAATCATACTAGAAGTCATTTATATAAAGCGATTATGGAAGGAATAGCTTACGAATACCGGTATTATCTAAAGGTTTTAAAAGAGTTGGTCAAAGAAGAAGTCCAATTTACCGAAGTAATCGTCATCGGCGGTGGTGCGAAAAGTAATGTCTTTAATGCGATCAAAGCTGATGTGCTGGGGATCAAATACAATCCGCAGCAGGTTAGTGATACGGCGACTTTAGGTACAGCGATAGTTGCCGGATATGGGGTAAAAGTCTTTAGTGATCTACGGCAGGCCGCCGACAGCCTCGTTAAACAGGGCAAACGGATCGAGCCGGATTGGACCAACCATGAACGATATAAAAAATATGCCGATCTTTACGAAGAAATGTTCGCCGCTTTGGCACCGTTTTTCAAATTTCTTAGCCAAAACTAGATAATTCCGTGGTATAATAGGTTTAAATACCAATAACAGCCAAACCAAGTCAAATTAATAGTTTAGATAAGAAAAATAAAAAGGGAGAATGTTTGAGTGAATAACAATAGTAATAATAAAGAAATAATCTTTGCCGAAGAACGGCAACAGATCATCCTCGATCTTATAAAAAAAAAGAAAAAAGTAACTGTTCCAGAACTTATGGATTACTTTAAAGTATCCGGTGCCACTATTCGTA
>JAKOSX010000208.1 GCA_029776595.1 Bacillota bacterium
ATCACGTGAATATCTTCGCCTTGCTTCACCATGGCCCGGGATAAATCATAAACATGGCGGGCAATCCCGCCAACAATTTTTGGCGGGAACTCCCAACTCAATACCAACGTCCTCATCATTTCACCCCTGTTCAGATTGGGCCGGTTTCCGCACCGACCAAATACAGGAGTTATTTTAACCAACCCCCCCAAAAATATAACCATTTTCCAAGGGATCCTAAAAATGGACATAAAAAAACCGGAAGTTTCACTTCCGGTACAATAGGTGCTTTCGTTTCTTATGGATTTAGAGGCTGACCGCAGTCGGTTCATTATACTTGCGACGCGCCGCAAGGACCGACTCCCAGTCTTCCCTCGACAACGGCCTGTCGAAACTACGGAATCCGGCCAATTTAAAGCCATGTTTCTTGGCTAACTGACGGGTATAGTCAATCGTATCGATATCGATATCCACACCCAAGCTGTAGTGGCGATAATCATGCTCCAACGCCAACATCATGGTCTCCGACATGCACGCATAAGCCAGTCCCTTTTCAAATCCAAAATTCCAGCCCAGATCCGGCAAACCGGGGACAGCGATCACTCCGCCGTCTATCACCAAAACGTCGGGACGGGCATCCTTCACTTCCACGCTGACATCCGCCGGACGGGCGACGTCACAAACGATGGCCCCAAACTTCAACATACTGGGACGGATTAAACTGTTCACCTGGCTTGTTGCCGTGATCACCACATCTGCCCTGGGCAAATACCCTTCGATATCCACCGTATAGACCACCGGGCTCTCACCTAATATCTCTTCCGCAAATTCTTGGTAGGCTTCCAACGGGGCATCCGGAGCCGGGACACGCGGATGATGTTTAACAAATTGAACAATGGCTCCGCCGCCGGAAGGCATTTGATTGAGATGCCGGTAAATCTCGGCTGTCACTTTCATCAACCGCCGCCGGCTGTGATGTTCATTGTTGGGATTACCGATGAGGATCAGCGTATTCACCTGTTCAGCCAAAAGCAGCGTACAGGCTCTACCGATGGAACCGGTGGCCCCGACAACCGCCGCTGTGGTCTGCTGAATCGGTATCTCTAATTGACGGGCCGCCTCCAACGTGGCCTCCACGGCAGCCGCTACCGTATAACTGTTTCCGGTGGTCAAGGCTACGCCCAAATGCCGTAAATCTTTGCCGCCTCTGGTGACGACCGAAGTATATGCGCCTAAACCGACAATTTTGGCACCGCGGTCCTTTGCCAGTTTGACCGCTGCCGCCAGCTCTTTCAACGCCTGTTCCCGCGGCATATTCATCAATTCTTCCGACGTTCGGCAAACACAGATAAACTCACCAAAAGCCTGTTGGCCGGTTTTGGAAGTTATCCGGGTCTGACTGACGGCAAAAGGTTCCACCAAGTCATTCCAGCGCCAGACCAAATCGTTCAATTGCTCTTCCGTGAAGAAGCTCAACGATTCATCGAATTCTGTGTAGTTTTTCAGATACAACGGGTGCACCAAAAAGGCAAACCGGCCTTCGGAATCATCTTCCGCCGGCAAAAGCGGCGGTTTCGGTGTAATGACGGTCTCCGTAACCTTTGGAGGTGTTACCCCTACCAAATGGCATAAAAACGATGCCGTATTGCCCATGGCAAGACGGGCAGCCATTCGTTCCACCGAATCCATGGCTTGTTCGCATTGTTGACGACTGATAATCAGCGGCGGTTCC
>JAKOSX010000209.1 GCA_029776595.1 Bacillota bacterium
CTCAGGGGCGTTGTCACCCATTGGGCCAATGTCAGGGTGATTAATGCGAAGGAAAGGGTTAAAAAAAGCAGTGAAATACCGATGGTATGGGTGATCGACGTTGCCGTTTTGGAGCTGATGACCGATTCCGGCAATGCCAAAATAATGGAGCCGATGATTTCATTAAAACTGTTGGTGAGCGGAATTACCGCGGCATAGTAACGGTTACGGTTCTCCGTATATCCGACAATCCGGTCGGTTTTGTAGTTCAAGGCTTTCTGAAGCGTCCGGTTGGATAAATAGGTGCGGTGGAGCGCAGGGTTGCTGTGAAATAAAATTTGGCCGCGGGGATTGACGACCGCAGCGAAAGAGACATGGGGGTATTTATCCACGATTTCCTGGCATTGTTCTTCAAAGCCGACAAGCTCGTCGAGGGGGAGCTCGATAGCCATCAACCGGTCCAGCTGGAATTTGAGGCTTTGGCCGATGACGTTGAGTTCATGGGTTAAGGCGCCGGTGAACTCATGTTTAAAGAACCTTCCGGTCATCAGGACGCCGATGCCGATGGTAACGAGGGAAACCGCACAGATCATGGCTAAAATTTTTGTCTTCAGACTGGTCAACATGGGGCTCACCGTCGTTTCCGCGGACGAGTTTGGCCTGAGCTTCATAGGATGGGAATGGAAATATGCCTTCATGATCATAATCGGAAAAACCTCGGATTTCTTTAGAAAATGATGGTAAAATAAGGTTTTTTGTTTCAAAATTCATTAAATGAAAATAAATATTCGACATAGAGAATATATTTCCTTTTTTGCATGAATATGGAAAAAAGAAAGAAAAAATTGGTTCCAAGGAAGTAAAAATGTCTGATGTTTGCTAAAACACGTGGACAGAAGAGGTAACAGAGGGCAAACGAAGAAGAGCGTGAGTGGCGTTCACGCTCTTCCTGTTTTATGAGGAATATTTGACGACATTGAAAATTTCGGCCAGTATCGGCCAGTTTTGCGGGAACCCGAAGGGCTCGTTCACATAGCCCCAGTAACCCACGCCCCGCAGGTTGAATTCTCGTGCCAAAAGGTATTTGGCCCGGACGGACCGGGCGTCTTCGAACCACACTTCGTGTTCCGTTCCCTGTTCATTGGTATAACGGAACCAAGGGGACTGGGCCACCTGGTCATACTGGATGACAGCGCCGTACTGATAAGCGATGGTGTAGACGTTGTTCAGGCTGACAGCCGAAGCCTGGCTTTCAGGCGTATCCGGCAACGGCCAGTCATACCCATAAAGCGGTACGCCTTGAATGATTTTGATGGGCGGCATCTGGGAAGCGGCATATTGGATGACCTGGCGCACTTGGGGCAGGGGGGCAATAGCCATAGGCGGTCCGCCAACCCATCCCCATTCATAGGTCATGATAAACATGATATCCACGATGGAACCCAGGGTGGCATAGTCAAAGGCGCCTACCCACGGGGCATTGGGGAAATCCCGGGCTTTCGGGGCCACGGCGATGGTGGTAATATAGCCGTTGGCCCGCATGGTCTCGGCCAGTTCCCGAATGAAATTATTATACAGGGTCCGGTCTTCCGGATACATATTTTCGAAATCGATATTAATGCCGACAAAACCGTATTGTTGGACCAAAGCCAGGATATTGGCGATGGTCTGCCCGCGAATGGCGTCATCACCCATGACGGTTCGGGCCAAATCCGGGTCAAATCCGACATTCTGGGTCCAGTTGGTCACCGAGGGCAAAGGCCGGATATTAAAACGGCGCAGGATGTCGACGGCCCGGGCCGTATTGGCGGAGACGGTGACGGTTCCCTGAGGCGTTACCGGATATTGGAACATCACCCCGTAAGTTATATATTGCCCCATTTCAGCCAGGGAGCGTTCCAGGCCGCTTAGATTGGTCAATTGAAAATAGGCCATGGTTTCGATGTCCTGACGGTCCGGGACGGTGCCGCGCTGAGGAATGATCAATATTTGGCCCGGATAAATCAATGACGGGTTGGTGATATTGTTCGTTTTTATCAATAAATTGAGAGGGATTCCGAAATTGTTTGCAATTTGGTAGAGAGTATCGCCGGAGTGAACCGTGTAGGTTTGCTGGGACCATCCGGGAATGAAAAGGCGGTCACCCACATTGATGCGGTTGGGATCGACGATATTGTTGGCTTGGGCGATGGCGGCTACCGTTGTGTCAAAGGTTTGGGCGAGGAGATAGAGAGTATCGCCGCGAACCACGGTGTATTGCAACGGCGTGGCGGCAGGCGAAGGAATGAGGATGGCCTGGCCGATCACCAGTTGGTCCGGGTTGGGGAATCGGTTGAGTTCCTGAAGGGCAGCCACGGTCGTTCCGAAGCGTTGGGCGATGCGATAAAGGGTATCTCCAGGCTGAACCACATAAATTTCCACCTGTCTCACTTCCTGTTCATTAAAGTCGGTTTATCATATGTGACTTTGGGAATGGAGGTGACGGATTCGGTTTCCGGGCGCTGAAGCGTGAGTATAGTTGACAATGGACAGTTTACAGTTGACAGTTTTGACCGGCGCACAGTACACAGTTCACAGTACATAGTGCACAAATTTAGGCATGAGGCATGAGTTTTTGGTGAAGGAAACGCACAATATAGAACGCGTCAGCGTTCCTTCCGGCACCTAGCACCTAGTACCCGGTACCCATTACCGATTACTTCTGTGAACTATGCCCTGTGTACTGTATACCCTTATTTCGCACATAATTTCGTTAGACGATGGAAAAGATATTCCAGGGACGTTCCGGTGAAAAGTTTGCCATGAGTGTAAAGAAATACTTGTCAGCCCGTCGAGTATGATGATATAATATCTGTCGGTGTATTTATTACACACGTTTTCGGATGGTAAGTTCGGTGTCCCTGCGGGGATGGATTTATCAGATGACGAAGGCGGAGGAAAAAACAAAAACGGGGAAAGGAGGTGGCTAATGTGGCTGTGATTTCAATGAAACAATTATTGGAAGCCGGCGTACATTTTGGTCACCAGACAAGACGATGGAATCCGAAGATGGCTCAGTACATCTTCACTGAGAGGAACGGTATTTACATTATCGACCTCCAGAAAACCGTAAAGAAGGTTGAGGAAGCTTATAATTTTGCCCGTTCGGTAGTGGAGAACGGCGAGTCGATTCTCTTCGTCGGTACCAAGAAACAAGCCCAGGATGCCATCAAAGAGGAAGCCGAACGGTGTGGAATGTTTTATGTGTCCCAACGTTGGCTGGGTGGAACGTTAACCAACTTTAAAACCATCCGCACCCGGGTTGATCGGCTCCGTAAGATCGAGCAGATGGAGCAGGATGGTTCGTTCGAGGCCCTGCCGAAGAAGGAAGTGTTGAATCTCTTAAAAGAGAAGGCCCGCCTCGAAAAGTTTTTATCCGGTATTCGCAATATGCATAAACTTCCTGGCGCTCTCTTTGTCGTTGATCCTCGGAAAGAGCGGATCGCGGTCGCCGAAGCCAGAATTTTAGGTATTCCGATTATCGGTATTGTCGATACCAACTGTGACCCGGATGAAATTGATTACGTGATCCCGGGTAATGACGATGCGATTCGTGCCGTAAAACTTTTGGCCGGCAAAATTGCCGACGCGGTAATCGAAGCCCGTCAAGGAGAACAGTTGACCGATACCACAACCTCCGAAACTGAAGAAGTTGGAACCGAAACTTCCGAAGACCTTGCGGAGATGGCAGAAGAGATTTGAGCTCGTAGGGTGGTAGGGTAAGCCTAATCCACCCTTTTTTTACCTTTGTGAATATGATGAATCGATCTATAAAAGAGTGAAAGGGGTTAATATTATGGCTGAAATTAGTGCTGCCAGTGTTAAGGAGCTCCGGGAACGTACCGGTGCCGGTATGATGGATTGCAAAAAAGCATTAACCGAGTCCAACGGCGATATGGAAAAAGCCATCGAATATTTGCGGGAAAAAGGTCTGGCCGCCGCCGCTAAGAAAGCCGGTCGGATCGCTGCCGAAGGTTTGGTCAATGCTTACATATCCGACGACAAAAAAGTCGGCGTTCTGGTTGAGGTTAACTGCGAGACCGACTTTGTGGCCAAAAATCCCGATTTCCAACAATTTGCCAATGATGTGGCCCGGTTAATCGCTGAGAAAAATCCGGCGGATCTTGATGCGCTGAACGCAATGGCTATGGCTGACGGTAAAACCGTTGCCGAAAAAATTACTTCTCTGATTTCGACCATCGGCGAGAACATGACCGTACGGCGGTTCGTCCGCTTTGAAGCCGTTGGCGAAGGCATGGTTGATTCCTATATCCATATGGGCGGAAAAATCGGCGTCTTGATCGAACTTCAAACCGCCAAAGCTGAAACTGCCGGCAATGCTGATTTCCAAGCGTTGGTGAAAGATTTGGCCATGCAGGTGGCAGCGGCCAAACCGGAATACATCACCCGGGATAAGGTTCCCGCTTCCGTCCTTGAGCACGAAAAAGCTATCTATAAAGCCCAAGCGGTCAACGAAGGGAAGCCGGAAGCCATCGCCGAGAAGATCATGCTCGGCCGGGTGGAGAAATTCTATAAAGAAGTATGTTTGATGGAACAAGTGTTCATCAAAGACAATGACAAGACCATCGCCAAACTGATTCAGGAGGCCAACGCCAAACTCGGTGAAAACATCGTCGTTAGCAACTTTGCCCGGTTTGAAAAGGGCGAAGGTATTGAGAAGAAGAAGGACGATTTCGCCGCAGAGGTTATGTCCCAGATTAAGTCCTGATACGGAACACGAAAGTGTTCCTTTTTTCTATAAGCCGCCCTGCAACGGTTTATGTTGACGTTATGATCGGACGATGGCCGGACGGAAAAGGGTTTTCCTGAAGGCCGGTTCGATCATTTTTAAGGAGTCCGGCAGGAATTAATGGAAGGTTCGCGAAGATAATTATGGTTAATGGGAGGTATTTCC
>JAKOSX010000210.1 GCA_029776595.1 Bacillota bacterium
CGCTGAAACCGGTCTTGGTGAAAGGAGAGCTCCGGACGGCGGTGGCGACGTCCAATTATGAATCGTTCATCGATGAAGGCGACGGAAGCCAACGGTTGTACAAGCTGATTGACGGAGAATACCTGTTATACGATATGAATGAACATATTCCCGAGACGTTTTACGGGACGTTCTTCGCGGATTGGAACGACGTGCAACGCGGGGGCGTTTGCATCACCCAATACCAGGCCTATCAAAATTATCCCAAATCTCTGGCGGTGGATGCAGGAGGAATTGAGGTCGGGATTTTGCCCCGGGAAAGCGACGGCCTCATATTCTATCAGGGAATGGCCAAGACCCATACGTTGTTTTTCCATTTTCACAGCGGAGATTTATCGGTCGCGGCGCTCAATGCGCAAAGCTTGCAGTTCCAATTGGCGGACCGTCCGGTACTGGATACGGAGGTGTATCGGTCCAGCGGACTCTTTGAGAATATTTTTGTCGATAAAAAACTGGACTATGTGGAACGGGGTCTCATTGGCATAGCCGATTCCCGGATTAAGGCCTATGGGATTTTGGCATGGGGCGATGCACCGGATGTGGGTTATACCAAGCAAGGCCGTGGCAACGGCGAATTGGTGTGGACCAACAATGAATATGATTTCCCCCATGCGATGATGTTGATGTACGTCAAATCGGGCGAACGGCGGATGATGGATTATCTGCTGGTGGCAGCGCAGCATCAGATGGATGTAGATATTTGTCATTACCATGCGGATCCCTTACGCCAGGGCGGGCAGGTGATCCACTCAGCCCGGCATGTTTCGGGATATGTAGCTCCGTGCCATCAATGGGTGGAAGGCTTGCTGGATTACTACCATCTCACCGGGAATGAACACGCCTTGGAAGCAGCGGTCGGCATTGGCGAAAATCTGATCCGACTGTTGCAACAACCCCGTTATCAAGGGGAGGGTGGCATCAATGCCCGGGAGACCGGCTGGGCCATGCGGGCGTTTGTGGCGCTATATAAAGAAACCTATGAGGAACGCTGGTTGGAACCTGCGGCAAAAATTGTGGACCATTTTGAGATTTGGAAGAAGCAATATGGCGGCTGGCTGGCGCCTTATACCGATCATACCGTGATCCGGGTGCCATTCATGATCGCCATTGCCGTCAACAGTTTAATGCGGTATTACCGGATTCGTCCCGAGGAGCGGATAAAAACGATGATCCTCGAAGCAGTGGATGACCTGGTGGAAAACTGCCTGATGGAAAACGGTCTCTTCTATTATAAAGAATTGCCCAGTTTGCGAAGGCTGGGGAACAATCCGCTGGTTTTGGAAGCATTGGCTTATGCTTATGAACTGACCGGAAACACACGGTATTTGGAGATTGGATTGCCTACTTTCCAAATGAATATCAAGAGCAGCGGCGGCAGAGGAGACAAGGAGATTATCGGCGATGCCGTCATCACCTGGTCCGGAGACGGCCCTAAACGCTTTGCCCAGTCTTTCCATACATTGGCTTATTATTACCGGGTTGCCCGGGAAGCGGGAGTGCTGTAAAGGTATTAGGTAAGGGGTATTAGATGCTGGGCGCTATGTATGAAACATCTCTGTTTCCTAACAGAGATGTTTTTATTTTAGCATTTATCAAGTATATGGTACGTATCAAAAATAAAGAACAAAAATAAAAAAGAAATCTTAAAAATATATAGAAATTGATTTAAAAATGTTTTAAAATAAGATCGCTTCCAATACATTATAACCAATAAAACCAAAAGGTACGTACAAATGACGAATAATCACTGAAATTGGTTGTAATGAATATTGGATCGGGGATGGTTTTCTCTGAAGTCTTTGGAAAGGTGGGGATGGCCGGAACCATAGACAGTGTCACTATGAAAAGCGGACAAGATTTAAGAAGGGGGTAAAAAAGTTGAAAAAATTTCGTAAGATGACTTTATCAGTTATTGCTGTTTTAATGATCGCTGCATTAGTCGCTGGTTGCGGCGGTGGCAGCAAAAAGAAAAAAATTGATGTGGGTCAACCGGATACTTCAAGTGCCATGGGTCTGGTCCTGGATCAGGCTTCAATGTTTAATGATGACCTGAATAACGCTAATAACTGGGAATTTTTAAATGGTTTTACCGGCCAGGTGGTTAACGGTGTTTTGATCGTCAACCCGGCCAAGGATGAAAATGGCAATTTCAAAAATACAGAAGGCCTTGCCATTAAGCTGAAAGATTCTGTGTGGCAACAACTGGGCAAG
>JAKOSX010000211.1 GCA_029776595.1 Bacillota bacterium
ACATCAATTTACCACTTCCTGTTCGGAACAGCATATCCGGGATTTAGGCGTTCCCGATCCCTACCCGCGCCATCGTTTTGTGAAAAAGCGGGTGGTGGTGGACGGTCATGTGATAACGGCGGAAGGTCGGGCCTTTGTTGACTTTGCTTATGAAGTCTGTGACTGGCTCGGCATATTCGAGAGCCCGGAACAGAAACAGCAAATGTTGCGGGATAATAAAGGAGATACTTAATACGATAAAAAAAGAAGCGGGGAAGAACCCCGCTTCATTGTTTCATAAAGGCCGTTATTTGGGGATGCAGATGACCTGGCCGACTTGGAGATGATCCGGATCAACCCCGGGATTGGCTGCCAGTAATGCATCCAAGGATACATTATGGGCTCTGGCGATGCGGTAGAAGGTATCCCCGGCCCGTACAGTATAGGATGTGGTATTGGGCGGGCAGGTGGGGGTTCCGCCCGGGATGCAGATGATCTGTCCGACGCGGAGGTTGTTGGGATCCAAGCCCGGATTGGCGGCCAAGATGGCATTGACTGTCACGTTAAAGCGAGTGGCGATGGCAAACAGGGTATCTCCGGACTGGATGACATAGGTTATGCTGCCCGGTGGGCAAGTGGTCGGTGGTACGCCCGGGATGCAGATGGTCTGCCCGATCTGGAGCCGGTTGGGATCGATGCCCGGGTTAATGGCCATGATGGCATTGACCGTGGTGTTAAACCGTTGAGCCAATGCATATAAGGTATCTCCTGCCCGAATCACATAAGGCGTACTGCCTGCCGGACAGGTTGTCGGCGGCTGTTGCCCCGGGATGCAAATGGTCTGCCCGATTTGGAGTTGATTGGGGTTGACGCCAGGATTGGCGTTGATGATTGCTGCTACTGTTGTATTATAACGGCGGGCCAGTTCATAAAAGGTATCCCCGGCACGTACGGTGTAAGCAAACGTTCCGGGAGGACATTGTCTTGCCATAATTCCACCTCTTTCATCTGTGAAAGTGCAGCGCTTAAATTCAGACGCAAGTCCTGATGATTTAAGCATCATGCCTCAGTACTATAGTATTTTTGGACGACCGCTTTGGTTCAGGAAAAAGACAAATTTCTTTTAAGTATTAGATTCTACGTTATAGTGCATAGTACATAGTCACAGTACACCGTTCACAGTGCACAGGTTCATCCTGATATGCCATATTCCTTTTACACTTTGGAACTGTTAACGCTTGAAAGCTTTTGCTTCTTCTAAAATTAAACATTGATACATATCCTTCTATACGGAGGGGATCGGGGTGCGGGCCAGTGAATTGGAAGGGAAAGAAGTCATTGAGTTAAAAAGCGGGGAACGTTTGGAGCGCATAAAAGATTGGGAACTTTTGATTAATACGGAGACCGGCATGGTTGAAGCGCTGATTGTCACCATCCATGGCTGGGGAGGCGTGGAGACGGGACATCGTACCATCCCCTGGAAGCAAATCCGAAAAATCAGCCAAGATTTAGTTTTATTTGAAGCGGATGAAGCGGAAACCACATGACGGCGGCAGATAAAGAATACTTGACATGGACGCCGTTTTATAGGAAAATGAAAGAGAAGTTTTGGGACTTCTCTCTTTTTTTATCCAATTTCATACAATTGATGAGCATTTAGTAAATATGAATGCTCCCAAGGGGTAGAGTAGAGGCGCAAAATAGATGAGTAGTCAGGTGGAGGCCGGCGGGGCCGTTGAAACCTGATGAAAGGATATTTTGCCGAAGTTGGGGTTTGCCACACTCCGGCTGGTACCGAAGATGAATAATCCCGGTACTGTCACCTTCGGGTGAAGAGCTATCTTGCCACCGGTTGATTTTCGGTTACACGATAGTCGAAGGTTGGTAATTGCCAATCTTTTTTCTTTTATAAGGAGTTGAACATTCATGGAAAAAATCCGCGTATTGGTTTCCGGCTGCTGCGGCCGGGTAGGCCAGGAAGTTGTCAAAATGGTCATGAAAGATGCCCATATGCAATTAGTCGGGGCGGTGGATCAGAATCAAATTGGGAAAGATATTGGTGTAGTGGTTGGTGCCGATGCTGCCGGTGTTCCGGTTGAAGGCAATTTGGCCGAAGCCATTGCCAACCGGAAACCTCAGGTGATGGTCGACTTCACGACACCTGCGGTGGTTATGAATAACATCCGGACCGCTATTGGCGCCGGGGTTCATGTGGTCGTCGGGACCACTGGGATTTCCCAAAGCGATCTGGAAGAGATTCGGGGACTTTGTGCGGTCCATGGGGCCAACGCCCTGATTGCTCCCAACTTTGCCGTGGGCGCTCTGTTGATGATGCGGTTTGCCGCGATGGCTGCCAAGTATTTTTCGCAGGTGGAGATCATCGAATTGCATCATGATCGGAAGTTGGACGCACCTTCGGGGACGTCGATTAAAACCGCGGAAATGATTTTGGCTGCCAGAGGTGAGGCCGCTGAACGTTCCGTCGGTGAAGAAGAAAAGATCAAAGGTGTCCGGGGCGGTGAGATGAACGGCGTCCATTTGCACAGCGTCCGTCTGCCGGGTTTAATTGCCCATCAAGAGGTGATTTTTGGCGGCGAAGGCCAGATCCTGACCATCCGCCATGATTCCTTAAGCCGTGAGTCTTTTATGCCCGGCGTTGCCCTGGCAGTTAAAAAAATCATGGATCGGCCCGGATTAACTTACGGGTTGGAACATTTCCTTTTTGACTGATCGGCTCCGGCCTGCTGAAACGGCTCATGCTTCACCTTCAAAACTTCCGCCGAATATACTGACATTAGCCTGTTTTTGAAAAAGGGGGAAACCTGGTGAAGTATATACGGGATACAGAGATCGCCGTTGTTGGCGGAGATTCACGTCAGATGGCGGTAGCTGACGCTTTAGCGGGATATGGAGCAAACGTTAGAATTTTCGGTCATTCGTCCGAAGCGAAAGACGGGAGGATGACATTTTGTGAAAGCCTGGAACAAGCCATTGCCGGTGCCCGGGCGGTTATCCTTCCCATCAGCGGTATAAATGAACAGGGGAAAGTTCGCGGCCGAACCGTTGATCAGCAGATCGATGTCGGAAGTTGTTCATTCATATGGACTCCGGGAATGATCGTACTCAGCGGCTCTATGACGGAAAAATGGCGCCGTATTGCTGCGGAATCCGGAGTCATCGTCGGGGAATACGGCGAAAACGATGAGATTGCCATATTAAATTCGATTCCTACGGCCGAAGGCACTATCCAACTGGCGATGGAGCATTTACCCATCACTATCCACGGTTCGCGGATTATGGTGATAGGATTCGGGCGGGTCGGAGTGACCGTAGCCCGGATGTTTAAAGCATTGGGAGCCACGGTGACGGTTGTCGCCCGGCGCCGGGATTTATTGGCCCGTGCCTGGGAGATGGGATGCACAACGGTTCATCATGATGCCTTGTCAGCTGCGGTGTCGGCCGTTGATCTGATCATCAATACGGTTCCGGCGATGGTGCTTGATGGGGAGATCTTGAATGGGATCTCCCGGGATACGATGATTATCGATTTGGCTTCGCCACCTGGCGGAACCGATTTTGCCGCTGCGGATAGATTAGGAATTAAGGCTATATTAGCGCCCGGACTTCCGGGAAAGGTTGCCCCCAAAACTGCCGGAGCCATTTTGGCAAAGGCGATTCCTGAAATTCTGGAACAACTATTGACTGAGGGGGGTGGCCGGTAAAATGCGTTTTTCCGGAATCCGAATAGGTTTTGCGTTGACCGGTTCCCATTGCACCATGGACCAGGTCCTTCCGGTGATTGAAAAGTTACGGCAGGAAGGAGCGGAGATATTTCCGATTATCTCTCCTGCGGTGGCGGAAACGGACACTCGTTATGGTACGGCGGCGGAACTTCGCGAAGCGCTGGTCCGCATTACCGGAAAACAACCGATGACAACCATGGTGGAAGTGGAACCTATCGGGCCAAAGCAAATGGTCGATGTGGTGGTCGTCGCGCCGTGTACCGGGAATACTCTGGCAAAACTGGCCTTGGGGATTACCGATACCTGTGTGACGTTGGCCTGTAAAGCCCAATTGCGGAATAACCGCCCTGTCGTGCTTGGAATTTCGACCAACGACGGGTTGAGCGGAAACGGGCGCAATATTGGATTATTGCTTAACCGTAAAAATATATATTTTGTGCCGTTTGGCCAAGATGCACCGGAAACCAAGCAATCATCGTTGGTTGCTGATATGAATCTCATACCGGAGACGATCTTGGAAGCGCTGAACCATCGCCAACTGCAACCGGTGATTATCGGTTACACCCGTTAATCCATTGACGGGCACTCCATGAAAGCGAGGCCAATCCAATGGGGATTGTCGTTCAAAAATTCGGGGGAACTTCGGTATCGTCAGCAGAAAAGCGTGAACAGGTTGTCAGAAAGATTAAACATGCGGTGGATGAAGGATCGCGGGTCGTGGTCGTTGTATCGGCTATGGGCCGGGCCGGAGAGCCCTATGCCACGGATACTCTCATTGGGTTGGCCCGTGAGATTAGTAAACAGATTCGGCCCCGGGAATTGGATTTGTTGATGTCCTGCGGTGAAATTATTTCGAGCGTGATCATGGTCCAAACGCTGCGTTCCCATGGGCTGGACGCAGTGGCTCTCACCGGGGCCCAAGCCGGCATTGTTACCGATTATCATTTCAATAATGCCCATATTAAAGAGGTTCATCCGGCCAAGATCCTTAAACTGCTGGATGAAGGGAAAATAGTGGTCGTCGCCGGTTTCCAAGGTGCCACCGGCGACGGGGAAATTACGACCCTGGGCCGTGGCGGCAGCGATACGACGGCGGCGGCCCTAGGCGTGGCTTTAAAAGCGGATGTGGTCGAGATTTACACGGATGTGGACGGGGTGATGACCGCCGATCCCCGTATGGTCCCTCAGGCTAAACCGTTGGACACTTTAACCTACCAAGAACTTTGCGAAATGGCCCATCTCGGGGCCAAGGTGGTCCATCCGCGGGCGGTGGAGATCGCGATGGAAGGGCGGATACCGCTGCGGATCCGTTCTACCTTCGCAGATGGCCCCGGGACACTGGTGGCTGACGGTGCGCCCATCGGTAGCATCGAAATCAGGCGGGATAAGATAGTAACCGGCTTGGCTCACCTTGCCGGGATGGCCTTGGTTACCATCCGGTCTAAGGACGATTTGAATGAAAACGGTATGGTTTTGGATGTCTTTGAAATCATGGCCGATTCCGGCATTAGCGTGGATATGATCCAAGTAGCCCCTTATCAAATCCGGTTCATTATCGACGAACAACGGATGGAACAAGCGGAACAGGTTTTGAGCCGCACCGGTCTGGACGTTACGATTGAGCCGGGTTTTGCCAAAGTGGCTATTGTGGGTTCGGGAATGCGAGGCGTTCCCGGTGTGATGGCTAAGATGGTCAAAGGGTTACGACAAGCGGAGATAGCTATCTATCATTCTGTGGATTCCCATACGAATATTGCCTGCCTTGTCAAACAGGAAGCGATGTCCAAGGCATTGCAGGCATTACATTTTCAATTTTTGAATTGATGGTTAAGGAGGAGAGAAAGATGGTAAAATTGGGAAAAGTACTGACGGCGATGGTCACTCCGTTTGATCAAAACCTGGCTGTCAATTACCAGGTGAGTCAAGAGTTGGCTAATCGTTTAATTGACTCCGGGTCCGACGGAGTGGTGGTCGCCGGTACCACCGGAGAATCACCGACATTGACCAAAGCGGAGACGATCAACTTGTTTAAAGCGGTGGTTGAGGCCATCGGGGGTAAAGGAACCGTTATTGCCGGGACCGGAAGCTACAATACGGTTGATAGCATCGACTTGACCAAAGAAGCGGAACGGGCGGGGGTTGACGGAGTGATGCTGGTGGCTCCGTATTACAACAAACCCTCCCAGGAAGGATTATACCAGCATTTTAAAGCTATTGCCGAAGCTACGTCGTTGCCGGTGATCATTTATAATATTCCGGGCCGGACGGGCGTTAACATTTCGGTAGATACCTTGCTTCGGTTGGCTGAGATTGAAAATGTGGTCGCCGTGAAAGAAGCTTCCGGGAACATGGGTCAGATCAGCCAAATTTGCGAACAAGCTCCGAAAAGCTTCCAAGTATACAGCGGTGACGATGCCCTGACTTTGCCGGTGTTGAGCGTCGGCGGTGTGGGAATTATCAGTGTGGCCGCACATATTGCCGGCCGGAAGATTAAAGAGATGGTCACGGCCTATGAACGCGGGGAAGTGGCGAAAGCGGCGCAGATCAATATGGAGTTAGGACCGTTAAACCGGGCGTTGTTTGCCAACACCAACCCGATTATGGTGAAAGCCGCCTGTAACTTGTTGGGCTTCAAGGTCGGTGGATTGCGATTGCCGCTGGTTGAAGCCACTTCCAAAGAGAAGGAGATGCTGGAAGGCGTATTAAGGAACTTAGGATTATTGGGCTAACGGAGCCCCGGTTAAATTAATATTTTGGTCAATGATTCCTGCCAATCCCTGTACTATAATAGCGTCCAAAAGCGAAACAAAATTTTAACAGAATATATTATCTTTTCTTGCGCAGGGAATGGCGATGGAAAATCGGGTGTGTCCGGATTGTGTCATGTTTGGCAAGGAAACTTTTTTGACCGGCGACTTTTAAAAATGCTTTTGGTCGGTTTTTAAGCCCAACTTTCAAAGTCGCTGGGAAATGGTTTTTATAAGCATCAAGTCTTCCATTGTAACGGTGGTGCGAAAACTGAATGAAGAAAAGAGAGTATCGCCTGTTGCGATACTCTCTTTCTTTGTTCAGGAAGCCAATTCTTCTTCGCAGGGTTCCGTTTTTTCCCGGGCCGGCCGGAGAAAAAAGAATCCTAAGCCGATACAGGAGACGGCGGCGATGACCCAGACCCAGGCCGGGAGACGGAGCCCGCCTTGGAGCATACTGAAGGCTCCGAAAGCGAAGAAAATGACGGATGCTCCCAGTTTGACCGCTTTTTCCGGCAACCTTGTTCCCAGGATGGTGCCGATCCAAATGGCCAATCCGTCGGAGAGTACCATGCCCAGGGTCGAACCGATCCAAACCGGAATAAAAGCGTTGGTAGTCGCCAAAGTGACGGTGCTCAGCATGGTTTTGTCACCCAATTCCGCGAGGAAGAACGTGACAAAGACCAACCAGAAGGGGGAAGTGATTTTGGTATGGACCTCTTCGTTATCGTCCAGGCTGTCTCCGCGCAACGTCCAAAATCCGAAGACGATGAAAGCCAACCCGGCGAAAAATTGGATCCAGTCGGTGGGAAGGATTCCTCCCATGACCCAGCCGATGGTGGTAGAGGCGATATGTACGCCAAGGGTAGCCCAAAAAATTCCCCATAATACGACCCGGGCATTATACCGTGTCGCCAGAGTCAGTGCCACCAATTGGGTCTTGTCCCCCAATTCGGCGAGAAAAATCATGGCCAACGAAAGCCAAAACGCTTGCATTAAGATACCTCCCGGAATAGATTGGTATAAAAAAAGAGACCATGCGCCACTAAGGCGCAAAGGTCTCGTTAAGCCGTAACCGTAATAAAAGCGGTACTGCCGACAGAGCCAGGATCGGCCGAAGCTTCACCAGTATGTTGACTCTGTCCGGGGACCGGCGGACCGGAACCCCTGGGAACTACTCCCCCTTGCATAACATTTTTATTATAGCTGAAAATTGGTAACTTGACAAGATTGAAAAATTACAAAATAAATTCGGCAAGGCCATTCATGGTGAAACCGCGGGCTTTCAAGTCTTGCGAAAGTCGGATTAAAGCCATATCTTTTTGCTTGGCTTCTATCATGAAATCTATGTCCTTATCAAAGGGGCGGATAATATTCAGAAAGTCGACGGCAGCATCAGCATCGATAAAATCTGCGTGATAACGGGGATTTTGGTCATCCCGCGGACTGGAAAGGTGGACTTTGGGCGGAAGGCCGGTATTTTCCCAGGTGGCGCAGATCTCCGGCCACAGGTCGGAGACGTCTTCGCCCTGATGTAATACCTGATGATGGTGGAGGTCAAATACCATCGGGGCTTTGATATCTTTACAAAGTTTCAGTACTTCGGCCGCAGTAAATGAACGATCATCATTTTCAACCGTGATACGGCTTTTAATCCGTTCTGGCAAGTGGAGAAATTGGGATTTAAAACGTTCAAGCGCTTCGACCCGTTGATTATATTTCCCTCCGACATGGAGGACGATTTTGGTGTCGGTGTCTAAACCCATAGCTTCCAATACATTGGTATGGTATTCCAAGTCCAGGATTGAAGCCTGAAGAACGTCAGGATTTGGACTATTAAGTAAAGTAAAATGATCCGGATGCATACTTACCCGCATCTTGTGTTCTTTAACGAAGTCGCCGACTGCTTTGAGCTCCCGGGACAGGACCTCGCAGTAATTCCAGGTTCGGAATTGCGGATGAGTACATAAGGGAATCAGCTTTGAAGTGAAGCGATAGACCTGGATACGGTCATATTGATTGGCGCGTAAGATTCGGAGGGTGTTTTCCAGATTTTCTTTGGCAATGGCGGTCAGGCGGCCGATCCGGTGTTCATAGCCGGAGATTTTTTCGAGATTTTTCAATGTTATCGTTTTAGAGGGTGAACAGTTTTCCAGTCGGAGTGTCATCGCGACAAAACCTAAGCGTACTTTCATGAAGAAACTCCTTGGAGTTAGTTCGTAGTTCACAGTACATCGTGCACAGTTCACGGTTATAAGTCGGTGTTGGGTACTGGGTCCGGGATTTAGGATGTCCAAGTTACGGGGGTTAGGTTTTGGGATTATATTGGAGCGGGAGTAAGGATTTAGGAGGCAGGCCAACGGAGTTCCTATGTACCATAAAACTGTGAATCATGGCTCCGAAAAAGAAACTGTCGACTGTAAACTGTGAATTGTCAACGTTATTTGCACTTTTTGCCTTATGCTTACACCGTGCACTGTGAACGATGTACCCTTAAAGTTTCCCGATAATTTAGTTATACAATGACAGCTTTATGATAACTTTTTGATAAGTTTTATCGATTTAATACTAAAATTCAGCTTTTTTTAATAGACTTTGGTTGATCTCGACCTTTTGAAATAATATAATAACATTATTAAGTAACATTATTGGGACGAAACGTAATATTTGGCCCACGATTGCAACGGAGGTTATTCATGGCAGCGAAGACGGTACCGTTTACCAAAGAGCAAATTCAAGATATCATCAAGCGTTATCCGACCCCTTTTCATATCTATGACGAACAGGCCATCCGGGAGAATGCCCGGAAGTTGACGGCGGCTTTTTCATGGGTGCCCGGGTTTAAAGAGTATTTTGCCGTAAAAGCCAATCCCAATCCGTATTTATTGGCCATTCTCCGCGAGGAAGGCTTTGGGGCGGATTGCAGTTCGTTGCCGGAACTGATTTTGGCGGAGCGGACCGGGATTACCGGTGAAAATGTGATGTTTACATCCAACAATACTCCGGCTGAGGAATATCAGAAAGCCATGGAGATGGGAGCCATCATCAATCTGGATGATATTACCCATATTCCTTTCTTGGAGAAATGCGCCGGAATTCCCGAGCTGATTTGTTTCCGGTATAATCCGGGCCCTTTGAAAAAGGGAAATACAATCATCGGAAAACCGGAGGAAGCCAAATATGGGCTGACCCGTCCGCAACTCTTTGATGCGTACCGGATTATGAAAGAAAAAGGCGTGAAGCGGTTCGGACTGCACACGATGGTAGCCTCCAATGAGCTGGACCCCAATTATTTCGTGGAAACGGCGCGGATCCTGTTTGAACTGGTCCGGGATATCAGCCAGGAAATAGGCATCCGATTTGAGTTTGTCAATATTGGCGGCGGCATCGGCATCCCATACCGTCCGGAACAGGAAGCCGTGGATTTGGACGTGGTTTCCCAAGGCATCCGGAAATTATATAATGAGATTATCATTGCCAACGGTTTGGATCCCCTGAAGATCGTGATGGAAAACGGCCGGATGATTACCGGGCCTTATGGCTATCTGGTGACCACCGCCATTCACCGGAAAGAGATTTACAAAAATTATATCGGCGTCGATGCCTGCATGGCCAATTTGATGCGTCCCGGCATGTATGGGGCATATCACCACATTACCGTGCTGGGCAAGGAAGATTGGCCGTTGGACCATGTGTATGACGTGGTGGGATCGCTGTGCGAAAATAATGATAAATTCGCTATCGACCGGAAACTTCCGTTGATCGAAGAGGGAGACATTCTCGTGATCCATGATACCGGTGCCCACGGCCATGCCATGGGATTCAATTACAACGGGAAGTTACGTTCGGCGGAGTTACTGTTGCGGCCGGATGGGAGCGTCATTCAGATCCGCCGCAGGGAAACCATTGACGATTATTTTGCAACGCTTGATTTTTCCTGTTTGCCGACGGTTTCGGTACGATGAGTTCGACCAGCGGTTTTTCTGAAACCGCTGGTTTTTCTTTGCCCGGGAAAGCGGGGAGCGAGTTTTAATAAAAAAAGGGTGATTTGACAACTATTGTGCATTTTGTGGTTTGTTTGATATAATTAACTCAATATGAGAAAGCGTGTTGTTTTGTGTGATAAAATCGTTTAGGAGGTTGCTATGGCCGGGACAATTGCAATTATAGAAGATGAACAAAATATTGTGGAGCTTGTTAAATATAATCTTGATCGGGAAGGATACCGGACGATTTCCGCCAATACGGGCCGTAAAGGCTTGGAATTGGTGAGACAGGAATTGCCGGATCTGGTGATTCTGGACTTGATGCTTCCGGAGCTTGACGGTTTATCCGTTTGCAAACAACTTCGCGCCGACCAGCAAACCAAGTCGATTCCCATCATTATTCTGACGGCGAAAAGCGAAGAAGCGGACCGGGTCCTCGGATTGGAGATGGGGGCCGATGATTATGTGACCAAGCCGTTTTCCCCCCGGGAGTTGGTAGCTAGGGTTCGGGCGGTGATGCGTCGCAGCGGCAAGTCCAATGAGGACGAGCCGGAGATTATCGAAATCGGCGAAATCAAGATGGACCTGCGCCAGCATTTGGTGAAGGTGCGTGGGGAAGAAGTGGAGCTTACCCCGAAAGAATTCGATTTTCTCAAGCTGTTGCTGGCGAACCCGGGGCGGGCTTTCACGCGTGAGTTTTTATTGGAACATTTATGGGGTTATGAATATTTCGGAGATACCCGGACAGTGGACGTTCATGTCCGTCGGCTGCGCCAGAAGATCGAGACCAATCCGTCAGAGCCGGTTTATCTGGAAACTGTGCGTGGGGTTGGATATCGTTTTCGGAGTGAATAACCATGAGGAAAATTGCCTGGCAGATAGGAGGGTTTCTCCTCCTTCTTTTTTTGCCGCTCCTGATCGCCGGTTTTGTCTGGAGTAACCCGTATTATGTAGGGGTTTCGCTGCTTTGGTTCATCTTTTGCGGATGGTTGATCTACCGGTGGATCAAGGCACCTTTGGATGAACTGTTGATATATATGGATAATCTTCGCCAAGGGATTCCGCTGCGGACCCGGTTGACCCGTAAAGATGACATTTACGGACAGTTGGCGAAGCAGATCGAGAAATTCGAACGGATTCACACCAGCGATCTCAGTGCCTTGCACGGACGCATGGAAGAGATCCAGGCGATTTTGACCAGTATGTCCGAAGGGGTTATTGCGACGGAGATCACCGGACGAATCAGTTTGATTAATCCGGCAGCGGCAGAGCTTTTTCACTTGAGCCTGGGGGAAGGCGTGGGCGAATTTCCGCATAAAGTATTCCCCCAAAGTGAGTTAGCGGATATCTTTCATCAGATTTACGTCAAGGGCAATTCCATCCAACAGGAGATTATTTGGCCGGGAAATCCTGAGCGGGTGCTCAATCTCAACCTGGCTCCCATTCGGGATGAGATCAACGAGGAGATCCGGGGCGTGGTGGCGGTGATTGGTGACGTGACCCAACTCCGCAAGCTGGAATCCATGCGCCGCGACTTTGTGGCCAACGTGTCCCATGAACTGAAAACTCCGTTGACCTCTATTAAGGGGTTTATCGAGACCTTACTCGACGGGGCGCTGGAAGAGCGGGAAACGGCTATGAAGTTTTTGACCATTATTTATCAAGAAACGGAACGCCTGAACAATCTCATCCATGATTTGCTGGATATTTCCAAGTTGGAAAGCGGTCAGGGCGAAGTGAAGCAGGAGCCGGTGCGGTTGGACCAGTTGATCGGCGAGATTGCCCTGACGTTGCACAATCGGATTCAGGAAAAGAATATCGAATTGACGCAAGACTTGAAGGCCACACTAATGATCGGCGACGAAGACCTGCTTCGGGAAGTTTTCTTAAATCTGCTGGACAATGCCATCAAATATTCGCCTCCCGGCAGCAAAGTTACTGTTGAAAGCGAGATCGTGGGCGACGATATCCTGATACGCGTTAAGGATACCGGGTTTGGCATTCCCGAAGAGAGTCTGCCGCGGATCTTTGAACGGTTTTACCGAGTGGACAAAGGGCGTTCCCGGGAAATGGGCGGTACGGGCCTTGGATTGTCCATCGTCAAACATATTATTGAACGTCATAACGGGAAAGTCACGGTAGAGAGCGAGTTGGGCAGAGGAAGCCAATTTACCGTGATTATCCCCTATAAAAACGAAGACAGTCTGTCATCGGACGAAAATCATGAATTATCTGTGAAACCGGAGGCTTCTCAAAGTGAGATTGAATAAATTTTTAGCGGATGCCGGCATTTCATCCCGACGTCAGGCCGACCGGATCATTGCCGCCGGCCGGGTCCGGGTCAACGGGGCCGTGATCACGGAGATGGGATATATGGTCGATCCGGAAAAGGATCAGGTGACAGTGGATGGCCAAGCGTTGATACTGCCGGAGAAGTTTGAATATTGGATAATGCATAAACCCGCCGGGTATCTGACCTCAGTCGGAGATCCCTTCGGGCGTCCCACAGTGATGGATTTATTGCCGTCGATGCAAGCCCGGATTTACCCGGTTGGAAGACTTGACCTGGATACGTCCGGGTTATTATTTTTCACCAATGATGGGGAATTGGCCTTGGCATTGACCCATCCCCGCCATTGGGTCGAAAAAGTTTATCAGGCGAAAGTCAAAGGGATACCGTCTCCGGGGACGCTGAAACGATTGGCGGAAGGCGTGGAGTTGGAAGATGGGCGGACGGCTCCGGCAAAGGTTGAAATAGAAGGAGTCGAAAATGGGAATGCTATCGTCAGACTTACCATCCGTGAGGGGCGGAAACGCCAAGTCCGGCGCATGCTGAAGGCGGTGGGGCATCCGGTGCTCATGCTCCATCGGTTGGCCGTTGGTCCGCTGTGGCTGGGTTCATTGGCTCCCGGAGAAATTCGCTGTCCTACTCCGGAAGAATTAGACGCATTGCTCCGGTTGAAAAAACTCGCCATCCGATGATGGTCACGGGAGGATGATGGAACATGGCTTTACGGGCGAAGCTCAGGTTCGATTATAAAGCGGAGGGTCGGCCCAAACGGTTTTTCTGGCAACGACGGGACTTGAAAGAGGTTGCCCGGCAAATCCGGGAACAAAAGATTTCCCTCCTTCGGAATCTTCCGTTTCAGGGGATTCAGGTGGCCGAGCTCAATTCGGATCAGGAAGTCTATCTAGTGCCGGGTGACGAGACCACGCCGGAAATCGCATATGCACCGGTGGAACTCGTGGTGGAAGCGGATTCTTTGGAAGATTTGATGCCATTGACGTTGAGTGAGGATTTTCGCAAAATCAAGGTGCTGGAACCGGATAAGCTTCAGCTCTCCAATAATGAGATGGAACGGTTTCTGTTCCGGGTCAATGAAGAATACCGGAATGAACTCGCAGATTTCAATTGAGACATGTGACGGGAATCCAATCCATCGACTTTTGTAAAGAAGGAATTTGATATGCCGATTCGGTTTATTTCGCGTCATTTTAAAAAGGATTTAGGGATTGACCTGGGGACTGCCAATTGTCTGGTCTATGAGCGGAACCGGGGCATCGTCCTGCGCGAACCGTCGGTGGTGGCTCTGCATAAAAGCAGTAAAGAGATATTGGCGGTGGGGACTGAGGCCCGCCAGATGATCGGACGGACTCCGGGAGACATCGTGGCTGTCCGGCCGCTGCGGAACGGAGTCATCGCTGATTTTGACGTGACCCGTGAGATGTTGAAGCACCTGATCCGCAAAGTTTGTCATGGGAAGGTCTTTGTTAAACCCCGGATCGTAGTGAGCATTCCGGCAGGCACTACTGAAGTGGAACGACGGGCGGTCATTGATGCCACGTTTCATGCCGGTGCCCGGGAAGTGTATTTGATCGAGGAACCGGTGGCGGCAGCCATTGGTGCCGGTTTGCCGGTCCATGAGCCTGCCGGAAACATGATCATCGATGTGGGCGGCGGTACAACCGATATTGCCGTCATCTCGCTGGGAGGGATCGTGACCGGTCAGTCCATACCGGTGGCCGGAGATGTGATGGACGACGTCATTGCCCGTTATATCCGGCGGCAATATAATTTGATGATTGGGGAACGGACTGCGGAAGATATCAAGATATATCTGGGATCGGCGTTTCCTTTGGAAGAGGAGATCAGTTATGAAGTCCGGGGGCGGGATCAAGTCACTGGTCTGCCGAAAATCATCGAAATCCGTTCCGAGGAGATCCGGGAGGCACTCAAAGAACCTTTAACGGCCATTGTCAATGCGGTTCGCCAGACTATTGAGAAGACTCCGCCGGAACTGGTGGCCGACATTATGTTCAAGGAAATCGTGATGACCGGCGGCGGTTCCCTGTTGAAAGGCTTGGATCAATTGATTGCCAACGAGTTGGGGATGGTGGTCCGGTTGGCGGATGATCCCATGACCAGCGTGGCTTTGGGCACCGGGAAGACGTTGGAACATATCCATCTGCTTTCCCGGGTGGTGGTGGCCGGGAAAAAAGCCACATCGTAAGTGAGGCAGAACAAAGGTTGCAGAGCTGAAACTGCAACCTTTTTCATTGATGCGTCGGGTATTTTGTCGGCTTTTTCATGATGCTTAATTTTTTCATCAGTCAAAAGGATTTTCCGAAGAAATGGTGAACTATTTGTAGATTGTTGCGAGGAAATGTTTTAACATGGAGATGGAATAGGAGAGAAAGGGCGACTCGAAAGTGAAAATAAAAGTGAGAAGTTGGCAGTGGGGTATTGGTTTGGTTGCTGCAGTCTTGGGATTGCTCATCGTCTTGCAGCTTCGGACGGAGTTGAAGATCCGTGCGAAACTACCCACACGTCAAGTGAATGAATTGGCTCAAATTTTAAAGAACCAGCAGATGCGCTTGGCCAAATATGAGAGCGAGATCGCAACTCTGCGGCGCCAGGTAAGCGATTACGACCGGGATCGGGAAATCCTCCGGCTTAAGATGGCGGCCGGGCTGACGCCGCTGGAAGGCCCGGGCATCCGGATTACCTTGAGCGATTCCGAAAAAAAGCTGAAAGAATATGAAGATCCGGTATTTTATATCGTCCATTATGACCAATTGGAACTGCTTATCAACGAACTGTGGGCTGCCGGTGCCGAAGCCATTGCCGTCAATAATTACCGGTTAGGAAGCACCACCGGATTCAGTTGCGCCGGAACCACCATCCTGGTGGATACAAGGCGGCTGGCTCCTCCTTATATCATTGAAGCCATCGGAGATCCTGCCAATTTGAAGAATGCGTTGTTAATGCCGGGCGGATTTGTTGAGCAACAAATCCTTTCGTTCAATTTGAAATTCATCATTGAAACCGTTGATCGATTGTGGCTCCCGGCCTATAAAGGCAGTATTTTGTTTGAGCATGCGACTGCAGCAAGTGAAGAGGGAGGAAATTAATCGATGTTGATACCGATCATCGGTGCTTTAATCGGGATTTTAATCGGATGGCGTTTGCCTTTTGAGATTCCGGTTAATTTGGTGAAATATACGGCCATTGCCATCTTGGCCGCCTTGGATGCCATTATGGGGGGTATCCGCGCCCAATTGGGGCAGAAATTTCTTTTTTCCAAATTTATCAGCAGTTTCTTTGCCAATACCGCTTTGGCTGCTTTACTGTGCTATTTAGGCGATTTGATGGGCGTGGACATTTATATCGGTGCAGTGGTAGCCTTCAGCATTCGGTTGTTTCAAAATCTTTCCCTCATCCGGGAGGAATTGTTCGACCGGTTCTGGTGGTGGCGTTCCGGCCGGAGCGACAAAGATATGTAACCCGTTCGAAAGGGGTTTGATAGGCCATAAGGCAATGAATGAAAGTCGGTGCTTTATGGCTTTTTTATGTTGTGGCCCCCTAAAAGGGATTTGTATGGCGTTGACGAATATTTAGGAGGCAGGAAAGGAGAGTCCAAGTTTGCGGATAGCTATTTTCAGCAATTGCTACCTTCCTATGGTCAACGGTGTGGTGGGAGCCATTACGCTGTTGCGGAAAGGCTTTATCGAAGCTGGACATGAAGTGTATGTTTTTGCCCCGGCCTTTGATGACTATGTCGACGAAGAAAGCGGGGTATACCGTTATCGTTCGGTGGATCTGACCAAAGAAGTCAAGTATCCGGTGGCCATTCCGTTTTCGCCGCGTATTCGGCGGATTATCGACGGATTGGAGTTGGATATTATCCATAGCCACCATCCATTTGTCCTGGGCCCGCTTTCCCATAAAATTGCGCGCCGCAAAGGAGTCCCCGCCGTTTATACTTTTCATACCCAATATGAACAATACAGCCATTACATACCATTGCCCCGTACATTGGTGAATGCCATATCCCGGCATAAAATCACCCGTTTCTGTCAATTGGTCCATCAGGTGACCACGCCGGCCGAGTCCGCCCGGCAGATTTTGATCGATTACGGAGTGAACCGGCCCATTCGGGTCATACCGAATCCGACGAATATTCCGCTGGAACCGGTAGACGGCAGTAAAGTCCGGGAGCAGTACCGGCTGGGCGACGCCAAGGTGTTGATCAACGTGGGCCGAATTGCCCCGGAAAAAAACCTGGGTCTTTTGTTGGAATCCTTTGAGTTGATGCTGCGGCAAACACCGGAACCGTTGAAATTGATGATCGTCGGAGACGGGCCGGAACTTCCGGTTTTAAAGCAACAGGCTGAGCAGTTGGGTATCGGAGAGCAAGTTGTTTTTACCGGTATGGTTGAACCGTCCCAGGTTAGCAACTATCTTGCTGCAGCCGATCTCTTCGTCATGACGTCCAAAAGCGAAGTGAAGCCTTTATCTCAATTGGAATCCCTGGCAGTCGGGCTGCCGATCATTGCGGTGGCCGCCCCGGGAGCCAATGATACGATCGTCCATGGGGAAAACGGTTATCTGGTGCAGGATGAGCGGGAGATTATCTGCGAGACGGTATTGAATCTGTTGTCTGATCCGGAACGGATGCATCGTTTCCGCAAAGCGGCCCGACAGTCTGCTGAGCGATATTCCTACCCTAGGATCGCCGCCGAGTACCTGGAGGTATATCGGGAGACGGTGGAGGCATACAAAAAAAGTCGCCATTGACGGTTTAAGGGATACCGGGTACTGGAACCCGAATTATATTCTGTGTACTGTGAACTGTGCATTGTGAACTTAAATAAAACAAGAGGGTGTTATGATGCGGCCTTCGAAGGAAGAGTATTATCTGAATATTGCGTCTCAGGTGGCGGAGAGGGGGACGTGTTTGCGACGGAAGTTCGGGGCGATCATCGTGAAGGATGACCAGATTATCAGCACCGGCTATGCCGGGGCGCCCCGCGGGACGAAGAACTGTTGCGATTTGGGACAATGCCCGCGGGAAGCCGCCAATATTCCGCCCGGGGAACGTTATGAACTTTGCCGTTCGGTTCACGCCGAAGCCAATGCGATCATCAACGCGTCCCGTTTGGACATGCTGGGTTCAACTCTCTATCTGGCCTGTATCGATGCAAAAACCGGCGAATTTACTCCGCGGACCAGGCCGTGTAAGATGTGTACCCGGCTGATCATCAATGCCGGCATTGAACGGGTAATCGTCCGTGAAACACCGGGCGAATATACGGAATACCTGGTTGCCGACTGGGTTTGGGAAAATAACAACAATCTGGAAAATACCCGCGGGTATTAGGGAAAACAGGGCCCCGGGTGTTAGGTATAGGACCTATAACCTGGAATCCGGATTATACTGTACACTGTGAACTGTGCACTCACATCCGTTGTTACCTTTTTTTAACCATCTGTTATTGTATACATCGCGGGGTTGGCAGGATTTTAAGGGATGGGTTACGAATCAGTGGAGAAAATAGAAGAATAAAGCAATCTTTGGAAGGAGCGAGTATGTTGGTTCATACGATTACTTTGATCCCGGGCGACGGGGTGGGTCCGGAACAAACGGCAGCTGCGCGCCGGGTGATTGAAGCGACCGGTGTAAAAATCGATTGGGAAGTCCATGAGGCCGGCGAAGTGGCCATGGAGAAATACGGTACTCCGTTGCCGGATGCGGTGTTGGAGTCCATCCGCCGGAACAAGGTTGCCTTAAAAGGACCCATTACCACGCCCATTGGTACTGGTTTCCGCAGCGTTAACGTGGCTTTGCGGCATGCCCTCAATTTGTATGCATGCGTCCGTCCCTGCAAAACCTATCCGGGCGTTCGGTCCCGTTATGAAAATATCGATTTGGTGATGATCCGGGAAAACAGCGAAGATTTATACGCCGGGGTGGAATTTGACCTGGGCACTCCCGAAGCCAATCAAATCATCGCCATGTCCAACGGAAAAATCCGTCAGGATTCGGCTATTTCCATTAAGCCGTTGTCCGTTACCGGATGCCGTCGGATCGTGAAATACGCTTTTGAATATGCCTTGGCCAACGGCCGTTCCAAAGTGACGGCAGTAGCGAAAGCCAATATTATGAAATTTACCGACGGGCTGTTTTATCGGGTGGCCCGGGAAGTGGCCAAAGAATATGAAGGTAAAATCGCCTATGATGAAGTGTTGGTCGATGCCATGTGCATGCAGCTGGTCCAGCGGCCGGAAGCTTTCGATGTGATGGTCATGCCCAACCTTTACGGCGATATTTTGTCCGATTTATGTGCCGGTTTGGTTGGCGGATTGGGCGTTGCGCCCGGCGCCAATATCGGTGACGGTGTTGCTTTGTTTGAACCGACCCATGGTTCCGCACCCAAGTATAAGGGAATGAATAAAGTGAACCCGACAGCTTTGATTTTGTCCGGAATGTTGATGTTGCGGCATATCGGTGAAACCGAGGCTGCGGACCGGTTGGAACGGGCCGTGGCGGAGGTCATTGCCGAAGGGAAATATGTCACCTATGACCTGAAAGCGGATCGGAACGATCCCACCGCTGTGGGAACACAGGAGATGGCGGACGCGATCATTGCCAAAATGAAGTAAGTTTTGCAAAGGCCGGAAACGGCCTTTTTTCATGGACAAAACCGGTGCATTTTTTCACGGTTTACAGGCTACGCTAAGTCAGACATAAAAATTTGACAATTTAAAAGGGAACCCCGGGAAAGTAAAGAAAAGATCCTAAGTGAATGAGATTTTTTGCGATGA
>JAKOSX010000212.1 GCA_029776595.1 Bacillota bacterium
AAACGGTATCGCTGCTGCCGGAATAACCGCAAGCAGGCATCCACGGCCGCCGGTTCATAAAGAATCCACCGGTTGACCTCGATTTCCTCCAAAGCTTTTTCAATACCCATTGCCGGACGGTAAGGGCGATGGGACGCCATGGATTCCACGGTATCCGCCACAGCCAGGATTTTGGCTGACATACTGATTTGGGACCCATGGAGACCAACCGGATAGCCGCTCCCATCCATTCGTTCATGATGTTCGAGGACAATTTGGGCCAACGGCCATGGAAAGGGAATATCTTTTAAAATGTTATAACCCGTTTCCACATGAAACTGAATCAATTGTACTTCAAAAGGGGAAAGCCGGCCCGGTTTGCTTAAAATCTCAGCCGGGACGTTAATTTTTCCCACATCGTGGACCAATGCTGCCCACCGCAACCCTTCCCGTTCACGGGAGGACAATGCCATCATTTCAGCCATCCGATATGCCAAATCCGCCACCCGGTACTGATGGCCGGCAGTATAGGGATCTTTCATAGCTACAATTTTCACCAGCGTATGAAGCAGCATACGATAATAATTCTTCGCTACCATCGGTTTATGAACACTTCCTGACAATATTGTCCAAGGTTCTTGTAATTTCCGCCAATGAGAAGGGTTTTGCCAAGCATTTGACCACATGTTTCAGTTTCATCTCTATGATCTTCGCAATAATTTCGGACTCTCCCGTAATCACAATGATTCTGGAGGGACATCCCTCGGCTTCCAATGCCCGGATGGCTTCTATCCCGTTCATCCGGGGCATATGAATGTCCATGGTAATCACATCCGGTTGATGCAACAGGGCCATTTCCACCGCTTCAACTCCATCCTTCGCATGGCCCACGACCGCATGGCCCAGACCCGTCATGATATACTGAAGTAAGTTCCGAACTTCAAGACTGTCATCTACGATTAATATCCGCATCCTATCCCTCTTCCGCAACAGGTATTTTTTCCGTCGTCCTCAGCTTGTGTATAATCATTACCGATAAAGGCCGTTTTTGCCATGGGGAAACTCCCTACCTTTCAAAAAAATAAGACCCTATTTTTCAGGGCCTCGTCATCTATCATTTCTTACAATAATATATAAAGGATGTCTAAAGCGTTACGGCTGATCATCCAAAAAGATCAGTTTACGGCGTATCGCTTCTTTAATCAATCCGGCCATGTCGTGAATTCCCAACTTCTCCATTAGATTGGAACGGTGTTTTTCCACGGTTTTCACGGAGATGTTCAAAATCTGTCCGATTTCGGCATTGGTGTATCCTTCGGCAATGAGATGCAATACCTCGATTTCCCGGGGCGACAAGATATCATCCTCTTCATCCGCCGCATGGGTCATAAGTTCCTGGAACAATTCGCCGGAAAGAATGGAACTCACATAGGTTTCCCGTTTGATGGCCGCCCGAATGGCCAGCAGCAATTCATCGGTAATCGAGCGTTTCAACAAATATCCCCTGGCCCCGTAACGCAATGCCTGGCGCACCAGTCCCAAATCTTCATGCATGGAGAGAATAACCACCGGAACGTTCCTGTTTTCCGCCTGAAACTTTTTGAGGATCTGGATTCCGTTCAGCTTAGGAATGGAAATATCCATCAAAATCAGATCCGGGCTTAATTGACCACCAGGCGGATGGCTTCCTGCCCGTCCGCAGCCTCACCAATCACTTCGAAATCAGGCTCATTTTCGAGTAATGCTTTCAATCCCTGACGGACCAAATGATGGTCTTCAACGATCATGATTCGGATCATGGCGTCCCTCCCATGGTATCATCGCGATCAGCCGGACTCCTTCTCCCGGCGCACTGGTGATCTGCAATTCGCCGCCCAGATAATGGAGGCGTTCCTCGATGCCAATCAGCCCGATCCCTCCGGAACGGCCAACCGTCTTTTCGACCATCCCTTTACCGTTATCGATGATACTTAATGTTATCCGATGCCCGTCGTAGCCCAACCGGACCCAGACCCGGTCCGCCTGGGCGTGTTTCGCCACGTTAGTCAGACCTTCCTGCAAAAAACGGTACAGAGTAATACCCACCTCATACGGAACGGATTCCATGCTCTCTCCTTCATATTCGATAGCCAAATGCGTTTTCTTAGCAAATTCGGTACAATAACCCTTCAACGCTGAACTCAACCCCAATGTCTCCAAAGCGGCAGGCCGCAGCCCTTGAGCCAAGGAACGGATCCGTTCCAACGTCTGATTGGATAAAGCGATGGCTTCATCAAGCTCCTTTCGAAGCTTCTCATTCCCTTCAGACAAGCCTTTTTTAATGATATCCAGATAAATCCGGAGCGCAGTCAAAGCCTGTCCCGCTTCGTCATGAAGCTCTCTGGAAATGCGCCGTCTCTCTTCTTCCTGGGAATGAATGATTTGATTGCTTAAATTGCGGATTTGTTCATTGGCCCGTTTTTGTTCGCTGATATCGCTTAACGTTCTGATAATCCTGGACGGCCGCCGTTCCTCTCCTGCGATTAACCGGCCCCGGTTAAGCATCCAACACCAATCTTGATCCTTCGTCAATATCCGGCATTCGATCCGATAAGGCAACCCCGATTGTCGGGCTTCGTCAAACGCCCGGCGGACTTTTTCCCGATCTTCGGGATGAACCGTCTCCAACCAACGCTCAAACGTGGCATAATGATCCTTTCGCTCATACCCCAACATACTCAAATACCTGGGACTGAAAAAGATGACGCCCGTTTCCAGATTCCAGTCCCAAAGGGCATCGTTGGTCCCTTCCAAGGCATACCTCAGCCGTTCTTCGCTGGCAGCCAAATTGGCTTCAATCTGCCGTAACCCGGTGATGTCTTGAATCACCGCCAAACCGGCCACAATCTCCTTGACATAATTATAGACCGGAAAGAAATTGAATTGATATATCCGTTGATTGCATTGAATTTCGGAAGTTCCCCCCTGCCTTCCAGGGCAGCCTCGCACAATCGCCGGAGTTCCGACCGGACCGGCTCAGGAAAACGCTCATGAAACAGCTTGATCTCCTGCCGGCTGATATTCCGCTCCAAACAATCCAATCCGGTCCCTTCCATGGAAACCACATGCATCTCCCGATCAAAGAGGCAGACGGCACCGTTGGGGAAATTCGACGTCAGGCTTTGATACAATAATCCGCTGGTCTGAAGCCGCCCTTCGGAACTGAGATAGATTATTTTTAAATAATGCTGAATTAACAGATAAATCGAAAAGGCCGTTGCAATCACGTAAATCCAGCCTTTATAGGTCTGAAAGCGGGTGAAGGTTTCCAACTCGAAATGGTTTCCCAGCGCCATCAAAAAGCGGTCGGAAAACAGAATCCATGAACCTCCGAGCAACAGATAAAAAATGACGACTTTATACGCAGGAAAAATCACATATTGGCGGTACGATTGCCGATCTTCGCCCAGCAACTGCAGGATCCGGTTGATCAACTGCGCCTGTTCCGTCAGGTTCGTTTGATTGTTGAAAATCACAAACGTCCCCCAGGCCAGAACGAGCAAAAGAAAGACCGCCACCGTTCTCGCTGTCATCAACTCTACGGCAATCATCCCTTCCCAGCCGCCAGATGGCAACGCGCCGAATTCCCAATAGGATCCCGGAAACTTAATGAGCTGCAAAACACCGTTATTGTAAAATACGTCCGAATTTCCGCAGAATACTTTTCCGGTATTGGA
>JAKOSX010000213.1 GCA_029776595.1 Bacillota bacterium
AGTCAGGCTCAACAATCTTATGAAAGCATTGCTGAGAAAATTATCGATATTGGTATTTAATCCGTAGACGGAAAGACGGAGGATATCCTTCGGGGTGAGTGATGAAGTCGGAATTTCAACATCAGCCGGTTCTTCTGGAAGAAGCCATTACATATTTGGATATCAAGCCTTCCGGGATCTATGTCGACGGGACCGTGGGCGGAGCGGGACATTCCCGGGAAATTGCCCGGCGGTTGGACTCTTCCGGAATGTTGATCGGGATCGATCAGGATCAAACGGCTATCGATGCTGCGTATGAACGGTTGCAAAACTATCAGCCGACGATAAAGTTGTTTCATCGAAATTTTGTTTTTTTAAGCGATATTCTGACGGAGATTGGCGTTTCGGCCATTGACGGCATCCTTTTGGACTTGGGTGTGTCGTCGCCGCAGCTGGATGAGGAGGAACGGGGTTTTAGCTATAAACATGACGCTCCTTTGGATATGCGGATGGATCGGACTCAACCCTTTTCAGCGGCCCATCTGGTGAATACGGCTTCCGTCCAGGAGTTGGCATCGATATTTTGGAAATACGGCGAAGAGCGCTGGAGCAAACGGATTGCCGGATTTATCGACGAATACCGGCGCGAAAAGCCCATCGAAACCACCGGTGAGCTTGCCGACTTGATCAAGCAGGCCATCCCCGCTGCAGCACGCCGCAACGGACCGCATCCGGCACGCCGGGTCTTTCAGGCCCTCCGAATCGCTGTGAATAAAGAATTGGACGTGCTTCAAAGCGTGCTGAATCAAGCGGTGTCCGTGTTAAAACCCGGAGGCCGGGTGGTGGTCATCTCCTTCCATTCTTTGGAGGATCGTATCGTTAAAACCACTTTTGCTGAAAAGGCGAAAGGGTGTATTTGCCCGAAAAGTTTACCGGTATGCCAATGCGGCATAAAACCTGAATTGAAAATTCTCACCCGAAAACCGGTGATTCCTTCGGCAGCCGAGATTGAGAAAAATCCCCGTGCCAGGAGTTCCAAACTGAGAGCAGCCGAGAAAACGGATGGATAGCGTTTCTTGAATCGCGGCCGTATGTGTAGAAGCAGGGTGTGAAGGCAACCGAAGGTCAGGGGAATTTAAGAACGCTATACTAGGCTCATATGGAGGTGCATAATATTGTTAGTGGCAGAGAAACTCCCGGTATCCGCGGATATGCAAGGCGATGTCGCCCGGCAGAGAAAGCCGGTGCGCCGGGTTAAAATTCATTATGCGAGACTCTTCGTTACGATTGGAATCCTTATGGCCATGATCATTGGCAATGTGGTGGTTCATGCGTGTGTCATTCGACAGGACCATCAGATTAAATATTGGAAAAAAATGATTGATGATAAGCAACGTGAACTGGTAAAATTGCGAATAGAGATCGCTAAATTGGAATCGTTCGATCGGATTCAGCAAATTGCCAGAAATGAGTTGGGTATGCGGGATGCGGGCCCCATGGATTGTTATCTGATCAAGTCCGCTCCGGAGATAAAAAAAGAAGTGTTTCCCGGCGATTATGTGGCTCAAACCCAGTCCGAAACCGGTCTTTGGGATAAATTATCCGGATGGCTGGGAGGATTGGGCCGGACCATGGCCAAAAATCCCTGAGGAATGGCCCGTCCCATTCTCGGGGTGAGATGGGATGTTAGCGGAGGAATGTATTGTGAATCACTCGGTCACTTCGTCCAAAAAACGGATTGCGGCGTTACTTATCGGTGCTCTGGTTTTATTGAGCCTGTTGATTCTCAGAGTGATTTACATCCAGGTTTTCATGGCGGGGTGGTTGAAAAAAGGCGCTGAAGAACAGCGCTTTCGTGCCGTTTCCATCTTACCGCGGCGGGGCACGATTTACGATTGTCAAGGATATGAGCTGGCTATCAGCATCGACGCGGAATCGGTTTTTGCAATACCCAAAGAGATCGGGATCGAAGAGACGGTCATCAATAACCGGGGCCGGAAAGTATCATATATCAATAAAGGGCAATCCCAAAAGGCGAAGATTGCGCAGATCGTTGGAGGCGTGTTGGGGCTGGATCCGGCTAAAATTGAAGAAGCCATCAGCAAACAGGCTTCTTTTGTTTGGATTAAGCGTCGGGCCACATTGGATGAGATTGAAACGCTGCGCAAAGTGTTGAAAGAAGAGAAGATCCACGGGATCGAGATCAGCCAGAGCCCGCGGCGGTTTTATCCTCAAAATACGTTGGCTGCTCAATTGTTAGGGATAGCGGGCATCGACAATCAGGGGCTGGAAGGCCTGGAAAAGCATTTGGATACGTACTTGCGGGGCATTCCCGGCAGTGACCGGGCCGAGTTCGACACTTTGGGCCA
>JAKOSX010000214.1 GCA_029776595.1 Bacillota bacterium
AGAGATCAACGGGATATTCAATACCCTTCCGTTGGATATTACTTTCGTGGATAAAGACGGGGTAGTGAAATATTTCTCCCAGGGGAAGGAACGGATTTTCCCCAGGACCAAAGCAGTCATCGGCCGGCTGGTCCAAAACTGCCATCCTCCCGCCAGCGTCCATATTGTGGAGGGGATTGTGGCCGATTTAAAATCCGGAAAAAAAGACCATGAGGATTTCTGGATCAAAAAAGGCTCCCAATATGTTTATATCCGATATTATGCTGTACGCAATGAAGCCAATGAGTTTATCGGCGTTTTGGAGGTTACCCAGGATATTGCCCCAATTCAGCAAATCAGCGGGGAGAAACGGTTAGTTTCCGAATAAACCGAGTTTTTTATGGGTTTAGAGACGATGTACAGTGGAAAATAGCAGACATACCGGGTTGCGTTGACTGGACGGACCGATGTTAACCATCTGATAACATGCGCTGTGTTGACAGATGGGAAATATTAGAGTAAAATGAAATTGTTTATAAGTTAGTTTAACCTAACAAATGGACCGTTTATTATCCTGAATAAAATTACCGCATAATTATTTTTTTGACGAAATGTTAGGTAGGACTAACATTAAATGTTAGTTTTGACTAACAAAAAGAAAGGAGAAAAACATGGCTGAGACGGTGTGGGAACGTGGAGAGCGGATCTCTGAACCTGTACGGGACGAGATGACCGAAATCCCGTTGTCGGGACTGGCAGCCGGCCAATGCGGAACTGTATCGCGGTTGGTGGGCGGCGAGCAATTTTACAGTAAAATGTTGGCCCTCGGTATTTCTCCGGGGAAATCGGTGGCGGTCATCCGGGGAAGCAGGAAACAACCCTATTTGGTACGGGTGGACGACAGCCGGGTGATGGTGGATTGGACGACAATCAATAATATTTATATTAAAACCGGCCCATGCAAATCGAAGGGGAGGAGGCGATGGAGATGGAACGGCTGAAGAATTTGAAGCCCGGCGAAAGCGCGGTGGTCACCGGGTATAGCGGCAATGATCCGGTGTATCTCAATAAACTGCTGACGATGGGTTTGACGAAAGGAACCGAGATTAAACTGGTTAAAGTGGCTCCGTTGGGAGATCCGGTGGAAATTATGGTGCGGGGTTATAATCTTTCCTTGCGGAAGGCTGAAGCGGATATCCTGGAAATTAGGAGGAGAGATTGATGGGTGATCAAAAAACAATAGCTGTCGTTGGAAACCCGAACTCCGGGAAAACCACGTTGTTTAACGGATTGACCGGAGGCAACCAACGGATCGGCAATTGGCCGGGAGTTACGGTCGAAAAGAAAGAAGGGCAGCTGTTTTTGGGCGGCCAAGAAGTGATATTAGTGGATTTGCCCGGGATTTATTCGTTATCCGCCCAGTCTGAGGATGAACGGGTTGCCCGCGATTATATTGTCAGCGGCGAACCGGGGCTGGTGGTCAACATCCTGGATGCGACCAATCTGGAACGGAATCTGTATTTGACCACTCAGTTGTTGGAGATGAACGTTCCGGTCCTGGTGGTTTTAAATATGATGGACCTGGCGGAGAAGAAAGAAATCCGTATCGATCTGGAACAGCTGGAAAAACGGTTGGACTGTCCGGTGATCGGCATCAGTGCCGTTCAGAAAAATGATCTTTTGGCGGTTAAAAAAGCTTTGTTGGAAGCATGGCAGAAGCCAAGGTGCAGCAGGGCCCAAGTGGAATATTCCCCGGATATTGAGGAATTCTTGGAACGCTGGGTCCCTCAGCTGGAAGCCGTTGCCCAAGGGATGGGTGTGGCTCCCCGTTGGGTAGGGCTGAAGCTTTTGGAGATGGATGCCTGGGTGACGCAGAAAGTCGTGGAATCCGGGGGGTTAACCGAAACGGAGATTCAGGAAGAGCTTTCCCGGTTGGCCGCCGGGTCCGGAGAGCCTGCCATATTGATGGTGGCGGATGCGCGGTATCGTTTTGTGCAGCAAATAACCGACGGAGCCTTGAAACGGGCTGCCGAACGGGAATCGGTCAGCGATAAGATTGACCGGGTGGTTCTCCACCGGGTGTTGGGGATTCCCGTCTTTTTGTTGGTGATGTATCTGTTATTCTGGACAACGATTAATATCGGCGGCGCTTTTATCGATTTCTTTGATGTTTTGTTCGGTACGATATTTGTGGACGGGTTCGGTGAATTACTGACCGCTGTCGGTGCTCCCGGGTGGCTGGTTTCGATTTTGGCAGGAGGTATCGGTGCGGGAATTCAGACCTTGGCCACCTTTATCCCGGTCATTTTCATGATGTTCTTCATGTTATCCATCTTGGAGGACTCGGGATATATGGCCCGGGCGGCCTTTGTGATGGACCGGTTCATGCGGTGGATTGGACTTCCGGGAAAATCTTTCGTCCCCATGTTGGTGGGCTTTGGATGCAGCGTTCCGGCGATTATGGCTACCCGGACTTTGGAAAATAAACGGGATCGGTACCTAACGGTATTTATGACGCCCTTAATGTCCTGCGGCGCTCGGTTGCCGGTTTATGCCCTGTTCGGCGCAGCATTTTTCGGCGCCGGGGCAGGGAATATGGTGTTCTCCATTTACCTGGCTGGGATTGTGATGGCCATTTTATCGGGGCTTTTATTGAAGAATACCCTCTTTAAAGGGGAAGCGTCCCATTTCATCATGGAACTTCCGCCCTATCATGCGCCCCGGTTCTCCAATATTATGGCTTATACCTGGAACCGGTTGAAAGTCTTTATGTTCCGGACCAAAGTGATTGTGGTGGTCGTTGCGATTCTGGCTTTCTTAAACTCCTTTGGCGTGGACGGCACTTTCGGCAATGAAGATTCCCCCAATTCGGTACTGGCCCATATCGGCAAGGCGATTACACCGGTGTTTGAACCCATGGGGGTGGAGAAAGATAACTGGCCGGCAACGGTGGGTATCTTTACCGGGATTTTCGCCAAAGAGGCTGTGGTCAGTACGTTGAACTCGCTTTACAGCCAGATCGATTATGCTGAAGCGGCTGCCGAGGAGGGCGAAAGTGAAGACGAAGGCTTTGATTTTTGGGTCGGCATTCGGGAAGCGTTTGCAACCATCCCTGAAGCGTTGCGCGGAATCAAAGATACTTTGCTGGATCCGTTGGGATTGGGCCTGGTCGGTTCCGGCCGGGAGGCCATCGCCGAAGAAGTCGGCGCCGATACGCAGGTTTACACGGCGATGCAACGGTATTTCTCCAAAGGGCCTTGGCAGGCATATGCCTATCTCTTATTCATCCTCATTTATTTCCCGTGTGTCGCGGCAATGGGTGCGATATTACGGGAGATCGGCAAGGGATACGGAACTCTGGCCATGGGATACCTGACGCTCTTAGCCTGGATCACGGCTACGCTCTTCTATCAAATCACCATCGGGCATCAACCTGTCTGGATCGTCGTGCCCCTTGTGATGCTTGGCCTGATCGCCACTGCCTTTTGGTGGATCGGCTCTCGGCAAAAGAGTTTCGGTGAAACGCATGGCCAGTCGACAACGTTGGAGAGTTAATCTTCCCGAAATTTGTAGATGATGTGACATTCATCATGGCCAAACAAACCCCAGGACTGTATGTGGGGCGAAAAACTGGCGATGGCTAAGTAAAAAGGAGGGTTGAACATGTCCATCGTTATCTATGGCGGAGACCGTTTGGGCAAGATTCCGAAACTTTTGGAAGGACAAGGATTTCAACTTATCCAGCACGTTACCGGGAGGAAACGCGGTGATTTGAAGGCGGGGATTCCGTCCGGGACTGACGGGGTATTGGTGTTTGTCGATTATCTCAACCACAATTTGGCTTCAGAAATTAAGGAGGCAGCAAAGCGCCAGGGAATTAAGACAGTCTTTGTTAAACGTTCCTGGTCCCAGATAAGGAATGCGTTGGATTTGTTCCGGACGGCTGAAAATGGGGCGTGTTAACGATGGATTCGTCGGAGAAGTGGAAGCCAGAGGAGGCGGAGAGATGAAATTGATGCTTTTTTTAGGGGCTGCAATAGTATTTGCGGTTTTTGCAGGCAGGACTGTTAAGCGCTGGGATGCGGACTGCGGAAACCGAAAAAATGGGATGGATAACTGTAAAAATCAGCAATTTTACTAGCTTTAGAGGCAATCGGTAATATCGATGCATCAGGTTACTTACAGTGTTTACTGAAATATAAGATGATAAAAGACGAGGGTGATATCATTGATGTTTCCCTCGCCGTTTTTTATCAGACCGGTTTAACGCCTGTTATAAGTAAACCAAAAGGATTGGCTTCGACATGAGCGTAAGTTAAGGCTGTATATTTTACAATTTGCTCCAATTCGCGGGCGGTGTAAGCTGCTTGGAGTGAGCTTGTTAGGCCTTTGCGCATTTTGGAAGGCTTGGTTCCTGCGTAAAATAGGCATCGGATGAAAAAGGATATGTCTCTGCGTAAATCACTGATGAAAATTTTGCCGCTCGGTTTTAAAACCCGATGAATTTCATTAAATATTCTTTCCGGTGCTTCCCATTCGTGCAGGGAGCCGTTACTGATGACCGCATCAAACTGGTGATCTTGAAAAGGCATGGCAGCCGCATTACCAAGGCAATAGCTGGCGCGGTGGTTATGTCCATACGCTTTAGCGTTTTTTTGTGCCAGATCGATCATGTTTTGGCTGATATCAAGGCCGGTTAAAACGGTGTTCTGGGTTCGGGACAGCCATTCTAAACCGAGATAACCGGGGCCTGGCCTATTTCTAAAACGTGGCCATGATCGATCCCGGCGGCAATGATCTTGTCCGTTACCAACCACCCTTTATCCCGCATATTTCGTTGGAGTAAATCGTAATCTGCCACGGTACTGAAATCTTGAATTCCGTCTAATGTTTCAATCTTTCTTGGCTTAACCATTTTGAAATACTTCCCTACTATATAAATTTATATATTCAAACTTGAATATAAGCCTAAAAAAATTATAAATAATCATCGATGTTATTAAGCAAGTCCTGAAGCCAATGGAGTTCCGCTTCCAGATGATAATAAGAGTGATCAATGATGGCGATGGCTTCTTTAGGTATATAGGGGTTTTGGCGGTGTTCGTTTTTATGGTCGTTGAGGAAATTGAGTTTTTGGGTAACGTTTTCAATACGTTGCTGTAAGTATTGGACAGCCTCTGCTTTGCTTAAGTATTTGATAAAGAAAAGAGCCATATCAAAGGGGAATATGATCTGCTTATGTTCGCACCATGCTTTTTTTAAAAGGCGCAGAAATTCTTCCTTTCCGGCAGCGGTAATTTGATATACGGTTTTAGCCGGGCGTTTGCCGGTACGGTTTTCCTCGATAACTTCGATGTGCCCGGATTCGGCAAGTTTAGAAAGGGCAAAATAGATGGAACCAAATTTAATATCGGTCCAATCTCCCATATATTCTTCGATAATTTGCTTAATTTCATAGCCGTGAAGCGGCTGCTGATTTAAAATTCCTAAAATCACTAAGCGAATGGACATGATGTAACCTGTTCGATTGAATATATTCAAACTTGTATAAAAAATTATCATATTTTGTTGAAGATTGCAAGTGGAGGATATTGAACATTAGATATGGCTGAAGAAAAGGAAGATGGTATGATATGATAGGATAAAGTATATTATGATTGAATCAAGGCTAATCGGAATGATGGGAGGTTAATGAATAAAAGAGGAGATGTCAATGACTTTATTGCAAATATGGGTCTTGCTGCAATTGGTGGTGTTTTATGGGCTGTTTATCGGAAGAAGCATGCTTCTCCTGGTCTCTTACGGGATTAATCCTTTTGCCGTCGGAAAAGGAAAAAAGGGATACCATCGTTTGCTGGAGATTTTCTTCTTGATTGGTTTGGCCTATTGGACCTGGGAAACGGTAAATAGGATTTTCGGGTGGGAGATTGTTCTTTTGCCGCAAGTGTTTTATAAAGAACTTTTTGAAGTTTGGGCCCTGGACATGGCCGGGTGCGGATTGTTGCTGGCGGGGAATCTCATCTTTGCCTGGGCGTTGTGTTCATTCGGCACTTCCTGGCGGATCGGCATCGATCACCAAAGCCCGGGTTCGCTGGTGACTTCGGGGGTTTTCAGCAGGACCCGAAATCCGATTTTTATCGCTGCGGACAGCATTTTTTTGGGGGTTGCCCTGATTTACGGGAATCTCTTTTTTTCTGTTGCTTTTGTACTGACGGCCGTTGGCATTCATTACCAGATATTGCAGGAAGAACGGTTTCTGGCCCAACGGTACGGTGCGGCTTATTCCGAATACTGTCAACGGGTGAAGCGTTATTTTTGAAAAGACGGGAAAGGCAAAGGTTTTATGGAATATACGAAAATTAAACATGGGATCTTTCATGAGCGGCCCAACCGGTTCATCGCCCGGGTCACGGTGGACGGGGCGTTGGAGACGGTTCATGTAAAAAATACCGGACGCTGCCGGGAACTTCTCATGCCGGGAGCCACCGTGATCCTGGAGGATGCCGGCCACGCCGGGCGGAAAACCCGGTATTCATTGGTGGGAGTCTATAAAGGGGAGATGTTGGTGAATATCGATTCCCAGGCTCCCAATATGGTGGTGTATGAAGCGCTTTGCCAGGGTAAACTGGAGACGTTGGGAATCCCTTCACAGGTGGCCAAAGAAGTCACTTTTGGGAAGTCCCGCTTTGATCTGTATTATGAAACCCCGGAGGAAAAGGGTTTCGTCGAGGTGAAAGGGGTCACGCTGGAGGAAGAGGGAATCGCCATGTTTCCGGATGCCCCGACCGAACGGGGAGCCAGGCATCTCCTGGAATTGGCGGAAGCGGTGGAAGCGGGATATCAGGGATGTATTTTCTTTTTAATTCAAATGCAGGGGGTCCATCTCTTCCGGCCGAACCGGGCGATGGATCCCTCATTTGCTCGGGCGTTGCAATGGGCCCGGGACCGCGGGGTAAAGGTGCTGGCTTATGACGCCGTTGTCACCGAAAACGGGATGACGCTGGGTCATCCCGTTCCGGTGGTTCTGGAATGAGCATGGTTTAAATGGCCATGAGCACGCAATTTTGGACGGCTTCCAGGCCTAGGTTGTCGATGAGCTTCATCAGTTCGTCGTCGTAAGTTCCGGGTTGCAGCCAAATGTACTTGATGCCCAAACGGGCCGCCTCTTCCAATACGGGTTTGCCCCGTTTGGGGGAGACTACCATATTGAGGACATCCGGTTTCACAGGCAGGGAGGCGAGATCCGGATAACAGGGATCGCCTTCCACCGTGTCATAGGACGGGTTGACCGCATAAGTTTCATAGCCGTGGTTTTTCAGGTGACGGTAAATTTTGTTGCCGTATTTTTCCCGGTCCTGCGTTGCGCCGACGACTGCCCATACTTTTTGTTTTAACATGGTTTCAACCAGCATCCCATCATTCCTTTCAAGAATATTATAACTGATTTGGGGCAGGATGAACCGTATTTATGTGAAAAATACAAGGGAGAGCCGAAGCTCTCCCATGCATTTAATAAAACCAGGGAAAGGGCCTGTCGATATTTTGCTGCAGCACTTCGATAAATCGGTCCACTTCCTGCCGGGTATTGTACAGTCCGAAAGAAATCCGGAGGCTTTCTTCCAGCCCAAAACGGCGCAGGACCGGCTGGGCGCAGTGATGGCCGAAACGGAATGCAATGCCCGCATCGTTCAGGCGTCCCGCCAGTCTTTCGAGGGAACAATCGGCTACGGTGAACGCGATGACGCCCGCTTTATGCGGGGCAGTACCAATGATCCGTACTCCGGGGATGGCGGCTAAAGCCTCCATGGCGTAAGCGGTCAGCTGTTGTTCGTGTTGGCTGACGGCGGCCATCCCAATGCGCCGTAAATAATCGACGGCGGCTCCGAGGCCGACGGCATCGGCGATATTGCCGGTTCCGGCTTCGAATTTGTGGGGGATCCGGTTATATACGGTACGGTCAAAGTGGACGTCTCTAATCATATTGCCTCCGCCCTGCCAGGGGGGCATGGCTTCCAGCAGTTCCCGTTTGGCGTAAAGGACCCCGATGCCGGTCGGGCCGTACATTTTGTGACCTGAAAAGACGTAAAAGTCAGCGTCCAATTCGGAGACGTCCACCGGAAGATGGGGGACGGCCTGGGCGCCGTCCACCAGGACCCGGACGCCGTAATCATGGGCCATCTGAATCATCAGCCGGACGGGATTAACGGTCCCCAACACATTGGAGACATGGGTGAGGGCCACCAAACCGGGGCGTTCGGCCAGCAGTTTTTGATAGACATCCAAATCCAAGACCCCATTGTCATCGACGGGAACGACGTTGAGGACAGCTCCTGTCTGTTCGCTGATCAATTGCCAGGGGACGATATTCGAATGGTGTTCCATCACGGTGATGATGATGGGGTCACCGCGGCGCAGGACCATTCGGCCATAGCTTTGAGCGACCAGATTGATGGCTTCGGTGGTGCCCCGGGTGAAGACGATCAGATCAGGGGAAGAGGCACCAATAAATTGGCATACTTTCTCCCGTGCCTTCTCATAAGCGTCGGTGGCTTCATTGGCCAACGTATGGCTTCCGCGGTGGACATTGGAGTTGTACTCCCGGTAGTAATGGGCCAGAGCTTCGATCACCGGTTCCGGTTTTTGGGATGTCGCTGCATTGTCGAACCAGATTAAGGGTTTGCCGTTGATTTTCCGCGACAGGATAGGGAAGTCTTTCCGAACAGCTTCGACATTCAGGGGCGAAACTCCAGGGGTTTCCCCGGGTATTGGGCCCGGTCCCCGGTTTAAATAATAAAAATCAGCAGATTCGCCGGAGATGAAAGCGCTCCGGTACAATTGATTGACCCATTGGGCGAGACAATTTTCAACGTGCGTAGTCATAGTAGTTTCCTACCTCGACATTTTCCAGCATTCCCAAAGCGTCACTGGTTAAGACTGCCGCCGAGAAGTAAAGGCTTAAAATATAATGGGCGACGGATTGACTGTCGATTCCAGCCAGTTTCACCGATAAGCTGGGATGATATTGTTCGTCCGGTATGCCGGGCTGGTGTAAACCGATAACCCCTTGCTCTTTCTCGCCGACCCGCATCAATAAGATTTGGGTGGTTCCGTTGGAGTGGCGCGGCCGGGTCCGTCCGTCGATCAATAGTTTGTCGCAGGGGACGATGGGCACGCCTCTCCAGGTGATGAAGGGGGAACCGAAAAGATTGACGGTGGGCGGCGGCACGCCCCGCCGGGTGCATTCCCTGCCAAAGGCAGCGATGGCCCGGGGATGAGCCAGAAAGAATGCAGGTTTCTTCCAGACCAGGGAGAGCAATTCATCCAGGTCGTCCGGAGTGGGCGGACCGGTTCGGGTGCTTATCCGCATCGACGGTACAACGGAATGGACCAATCCGAAATCGGGGTTGTTGACGATCTCATATTCCTGCCGTTCCAGCATGGCTTCGACGGTGAGACGGATTTGCTCTTTGAATTGATTGTTGGGGACATTGTATATGTCCGCAACATGAGTGTTAATATTCAGGATGGTCTGGATCAGGCTCAACTCATATTCCCTGGGCTCTTCCGTGTATTCGGGATAGGTTTGGGGGAGTTCAAGCTCGCCGGAATGGCCGGAAGACATTTTAATCAATTTTTCGCCGTATTCATTGCATTGTTCCGCTTGGCCGGATACCGTTTCGCTTTCTCCGTCGTCACAAAGTTTTTTACATTTATTCACCCGGTAGACTCCGGCTTCCACAGGCACCCAGGGCAAAAAGGTCAACAGCCACCGAGGGGTGATCTGTTCCATCATCGGAACGGACTTGGTGGAATGGGATAAGCGCCGGGCTGCTTTGGTGCTGAGGCTGGTCCGAATCATATGGTTGTTGTCATAAATTTCCACTCAATCACCTACTTTGAGTTTATTAACCCGCTATAGTAATATATGTTGCACCAAGGGTTTCGGTGGCTTGGTTATGATAGGCTTTTGGCTGAAGATATCAGGGATATTTTTTACCCGTTGCATCATGGCCTAAAGTAGCTTATAATTAAATCTCGCGGTTTTCCAGAAAACCCGCGGGCCGTGCCGGGTATGCGGCAGGCAATCAAAACTGGAGGTGTATGGTCATGTCGAATGGTGATTCCCGCTTTTCCCCGCTGTTTTTCATCTTAGCCTGCTCCTTTGTATCCTCCCTGTTAATCTCCAATATCATCGCCGGAAAGCTTGCCGATTTCCACGGCGTGGTTTTGCCGGCAGCCGTCATCCTCTTTCCGGTCACGTATATCTTTGGCGATGTATTAACGGAAGTGTACGGGTTCCGAAAGACCCGGCTGGTCATCTGGACCGGTCTGGGAGCCAATGTGTTTATGACATTGCTCTTTATGGCCGTATTGGCTTTGCCCTACCCCGAATTTTGGACCGGGCAGAGCGCTTATATGACGGTGTTGGGCTTTACGCCCCGGATAGTCCTGGCGTCCCTGGTCGGATACTGGGTGGGAGAATTTTTAAATTCCATGGTGTTATCCCGGTTGAAAGTAAAGACCAACGGACGCTTTCTGTGGATGCGGACCATTTTGTCGACGGTGGTCGGGGAGGGGGCCGATACGGTTATCTTTATCGGCATTGCGTTTGGCGGGACTGTACCTCTGTCCGTGCTGACAAGCATGATGGCAGCCCAATACTTTTGGAAAGTCGGCTATGAGGTACTGTTGACGCCTGTGACGTATCTGGTGGTCCGGTGGGTAAAATGCCGGGAACAACTGGATGTGTATGATCGGGGCATAAAATATCATTGGTTTAAAGTGGAGGTCTGAGTGATGGGCGAATTGGAATTCAAAGCATTGGGTAAAACTGTACGGGAACCGTCGCGGATGTTGGAGACATTCCCCAAACCGGACGGGGTTCAGACGGTTATCATGGAAAGCGATGAAGTGACCAGCTTGTGCCCTGTTACCGGCCAACCGGACTGGGAGACGGTCACCATCGAATATGCGCCGGATCAGTCCTGTATCGAGAGTAAAAGTCTGAAATTGTATTTATGGAGTTTCCGGCAGGAAGGGGTTTTCTGTGAAGCTCTGGCTGCGCAAATTGCCAAAGATGTGGGCAATGCCTGCCGGCCTCATTGGGTGGAAGTGGTGGTGACGCAAAAACCCCGGGGCGGCGTGAAGTTAGTGGCCAAGGCGCGGTTCGAAGCGTCGGATTTTGCATAAAACCCAGCGAAAAAATAGGGATTGTTTTTTTAGTGATAGACGATTATAATATTAAATAAAATGAATAGCGATTAATCATAAA
>JAKOSX010000215.1 GCA_029776595.1 Bacillota bacterium
GACAAAAGAATTTTGACAGGGGTTGGCCGGACCCCTCCCGTCTCTTGTGACAATTTGTTAAATTGTTGGTTAATTCGCGGATCTCCGCCACAGGTGTATTGTGCTATGTCTGAAATATTTGGTATAATGAAGAAAATTTAGTGCCCATTGGCTCAAAGCAGCGAGTAAACGCGTAACAAACGCGTTTCTTATATTTCTGCGTTAGCTGGGATTAAACGAACAATCATTGAAGGAGGCGCCGGTCGCATGTTGTCGGATATCGAAATTGCCCAGGCATGTAAACTCCAGCCCATTAAGGATATTGCCAAAAATGCGGATATTCCCGAAGAATATTTGGAACTCTACGGAAACTACAAGGCCAAGATCAACTTGAGCTTGCGGGAGAAGGTGGCTTCCCGGCCCAACGGGAAGTTGATCTATGTTACGGCCATGACCCCCACGCCGGTCGGCGAGGGGAAGACCTGTACGGCCATAGGGATCGCCCAGGCTCTGGGTCTGTTAGGAAAAAAAGTCATGCTTTGCCTGAGGGAACCTTCGCTGGGGCCCACCTTTGGTGTGAAAGGCGGCGCGGCCGGCGGCGGATATTCACAGGTATTGCCGATGGATGAGATTAACTTGCATTTTACCGGCGATATTCATGCTATTTCCGCAGCCCATAATCTGCTGGCGGCGATGGTGGACAACCATATCGTCCAAGGCAATGAATTGAGGATCGAACCGAAACGGGTGGTTTGGCGGAGGGTAATGGATATTTCCGATCGCCAGTTGCGCAACATTATCATCGGATTGGGGTCCAAAGGCGACGGCGTCATCCGGGAGAGCGGTTTTGATATCACGGTTGCTTCGGAGATTATGGCCATTTTGTGCCTGGCAAATGATATGGAAGACTTAAAAGAGCGCTTGGGCCGGATCGTGGTGGCCTACAATGTGGACGGCGAACCGGTGTATGCCAAAGATTTGAAAGCTGTCGGAGCCATGGCGGTTCTTTTGAAAGATGCCATCAAACCGAACCTGGTTCAGACCATCGAAGGCCAACCGGCATTGATTCACGGAGGGCCCTTTGCCAATATTGCCCATGGCAATAATTCGATTATTGCGACTTCTCTCGCTCTTAAATTGGCCGATTATGTTGTTACGGAAGGCGGTTTTGCCAGTGATCTGGGAGCTGAGAAGTTCTTCGATATTGTGTGTAGGAATAACGGGTTGAAACCGGATGCGGTGGCGTTGGTTGCGTCGATTCGGGCGTTGAAGTTTCACGGCGGTGTACCCAAAGAAACGTTATCCGAAGAAAACTTGGAAGCGTTGGAAAAAGGATTGGCCAATCTGGAACGGCATATTCACAATCTCCGGAATGTATATCATCTGCCGGTGGTGGTGGCGATCAATCGCTTCCCCAGTGATACGGATGCTGAGATCGCCATTGTCAAAGATAAATGCCGCCAACTCGGGATACGGGTGGCATTGTCGGAAGTGGTGGCCCGGGGAGGCGCCGGCGGCACGGAACTGGCAGATGAGCTTTTACAAGCTTTAACCGAGCCCAACGGCTTTGAGCCGCTATATCCTATATCCGCTTCGCTGAAGGAGAAGATCGAAGCGGTGGCCACCCGGGTATACGGTGCCGCGGACGTCACTTATACAAAGGAAGCCGAGACGATGCTTGGGAGAATCACGCAGTTGGGTTATGGCCATTTGCCGGTGTGCATTGCCAAGACGCAGATGTCGTTTTCAGACAACCCGGCCCTGAAAGGGGCTCCGACGGGTTGGACGTTGACCGTAAGGGAAGTCCGGCTTCAAGCCGGGGCCGGCTTTGTGGTTGCCCTTACCGGCCCGATTATGACTATGCCGGGACTTCCGAAGCATCCGGCAGCCGAACGGGTGGATATATTGCCCGACGGAACCATTGTAGGCCTGTTTTAGTCTTATGTTAATATGAAAACGTGCAAGTTTGTCAGTTTAACGGTTGACAGCTGACGGTTTTATCAATCCTCATTGCGGGTGTATATGTCATAGAACTTCTGTTTTCTATCTTTTGTTTTCTGTATTCCGTTGTCCTATCCGTATCATCGTTATTTGGGACATGGAGCTCATCTTACTTTTGTCCCATGATAATAGAAGAAAGTCAACGACAATATCAATTGGGGTGAAATGAATGGAGATTGAAAAGATTGCCATATTGGATTGTGGCGGTCAATACACCAAAGTCATCGACAGGAAGGTACGGGAAATGTCGGTGAAATCGGACATTTTCCCGATCGGCGTCAAGGCGGACGAGTTAAAGGGGTATCAAGGCATTATCCTTTCGGGAGGCCCTGGCAGCGTTTGGGCTGACAAGGCGTTGGAATACGACGAGGGCATTTTTACATTGGGAATTCCGGTATTGGGCATCTGCTATGGAATGCAACTGATCAATAAGCATTTCGGCGGGGTGGTTCTCCCCGGCCTGAAAACCGAATACGGCGAAACGGTCATCGACGTTGATCCCGGTTGTCCGTTGTTTGACGGGCTCCAATCCAAAGAGCGGGTGTTGATGAGTCACGGGGACTCTGTCTCCCAATTGGCTCCTGGTTTTAAAGTAGCGGCCAGGTCCGGCGACGTGGTGGCGGCGATCTACCATCAAGAGCTGAAAGTCTACGGGGTCCAGTTTCATCCGGAAGTGGATTTGACCGTCCACGGCAAAGAGATCATGGCCAACTTCCTCAAAAAAATCTGCGGCCTCTCCGGCAATTACGTATTGGAAGACCGGATTCAGACCGCTATCGATAAGATTCGGGAGAAAGTTGGCGATGAGAAGATCCTGGTATTGGTCAGCGGCGGCGTGGATTCTGCGGTCAGTGCTGCATTGCTGGTCAAAGCGTTAAACCCGGACAATGTATACGCCATTCATATTGACCATGGTTTCATGCGCAAAAATGAAAGCGACATCGTCTGCGAAAATCTCAAGGCCATGGGTCTGAAGAATTTGATTCGGGAGGATGCGGCCGACATATTCTTAAACAGCACGGTGGAGATTGACGGAAAAAAGGTGGGGCCCTTAACCACGCTTATTGATCCGGAAGCCAAACGGAACCTCATCGGCGAAGTCTTTATCCGGGTGGTCCGGAAAACCGCCGAACGTCTAAATCTGGATTTCGACAAAACCTTCTGGGCTCAAGGGACGCTCCGCCCGGACCTGATCGAAAGCGGAAACCCGGATGTCAGCAGTTATGCCCATAAAATTAAAACCCACCATAACGACGTGGATATCGTGCGCCGGGCCCGGGAAAAAGGCTTGGTGGTGGAGACCAACTGGGACTGGCATAAGGACGAAGTGCGGCAGGTGGCCCGGGCCTTGGGCATCGACGAAAGCATCGCCTCCCGCCAGCCGTTCCCCGGTCCCGGACTGGCTATCCGTATGATTTGTTTTGACGGACATAATTCTATTACCGAGGCGGAATATCAAGAATTTCAGGATTGCCTGGCCCGGTTCGCCGGGGATTATCAAGGGCAGTTGTTGCCCATTAAATCCGTCGGAGTGCAGGGCGACTGCCGGAGTTACCGTTATCTGTCGGTAATCGGCGGCAAAGGTCTGGAGCTGGATTGGGACCAGGTGTACGAAATTGGGAAAAATTTGCCTAACCAGGTAAACTTCATCAATCGGGTCGCCTATTGCCTCAACAAACCGGAGCTTTCCGGCGAGATTAAAGCGTATCCCATGTATATCAACAAAGAGAATGTGGCTTTGTTGCGGGAACTGGATGCCATCGTCGTCGATAAGCTGAATATTCCGCCCATCAGCCAGGTGTTTGCTGTGCTGCTCCCGGTGGGAATCACCGGAAAATATTCTGTAGGCATCCGGACCTTTGTTACCAATGACTTTATGACCGGTCGGCCCGGATATATCGGGGAGGATATTCCGAAGGAATTATTGGTTGAGGTCATCCGGGAGATTGAAGCTAAATTCCCGGAGATCGATCTCATCCTGTACGATGTTACCAGCAAGCCCCCGGCGACAGTCGAGTGGCAGTAACAATCATTTGTGGGTGAACGGAGGGGCTATGGCGAAATCCATGAAATTGGTCTCTTGGAATGTGAACGGTATCCGGGCTGCGGCCAAAAAGGGGTTTCTCCAATGGATGCAGGAGGAAAATGCAGATATCGTCTGTCTCCAGGAAACCAAAGCCGAGATCGGGCAATTGGGGGAGGAATTGGTTCATATTCCCGGATTTGACAGTTATTTTTGTTCCGGAGCCAAAAAGGGATACAGCGGGGTGGCCGTTTATACCAAGATCAAACCGGTGAAAGTATCCAACGGATTTGGGTGCGAACGGTTTGACGGCGAAGGCCGGACCCTGGTCCTGGAATATCCTCAATTCACCTTGATTAACTGTTATTTTCCCAACGGTAAGGCATCGGCTGAGCGTCTTCAGTATAAACTCAAGTTTTACGAGGCCTTTTTGGAATATGCCAATCAGATAAGGGAAGAAGGCAACCCCTTAATTTTCTGTGGCGACCTGAATACGGCCCATCAACCGATTGATTTGGCCAGGCCTAAGGAAAATGAAAAGACTTCCGGGTTTTTGCCGGAAGAACGGGCATGGTTGGACAAAGTGGCCGAACATGGATATCTGGACACCTTCCGCCTTTTTGAAACGGGCGGCGGCCATTATACCTGGTGGGACATGAAAACGAGGGCCAGAGAACGGAATGTGGGATGGAGAATTGATTACTTCTGGATCAGCCCGGATCTACGCCCGTATCTGAAGAATGCCTTTATTAAGCCGGAGGTTATGGGTTCGGATCATTGCCCTATCGGGATTGAGTTGGAGTGGTACTGAAATCATTTGTTAACGGATGTTCATCCAAAAGCTGATTGACTTCTAGAAAGAGCGATGGTATATTTATTTAAAAAATAGCTTATTTTAATGCTATTCCATCATATTATGCAAAGCGATGACAGGGACATGTTGCCGTCATCCGGCTTTCGTCAGAGAGGGCAGGCGATACGCTGAAAGCCGCCTGAAAGCTAAAACGGCAGTACCACCCTGGAGCGGCAGCCGGAAATCGAGTATGGCTGCACGGTCACGGCCGTTATCCGTGTCGAGTGGGCGTTGCCAATGAAGGTGGAACCGCGGAAGTGTGATCTTCCGTCCTTTACAGGATGGAAGATTTTTTTATTATTTTGTTGACGTTTGAATCAACTCATGCCCATAGCGAAAAAATCAATACGATTAGACGTGCACGGTGCACTGTGAACTGTGTACCCATTAGTAAGAATTGTAAGTAAAGGAGAGATAGAGGATGAAGGACAATCAAGTCAATATTGGGATTCTGGGGCTGGGGACGGTTGGTACCGGAGTCGCCCGGATTTTACTGGAACAAAAGGAGCTATTACGGACCCGCTCCGGATTGAACTTTAATTTGACTGCCATATCCGAATTGGATTGGAACAGAGATCGGGTGTTGGATTTGACCGGCGTTCGTTGCACCACTCAGGCCGATGAGGTGCTGAATGATCCGGATATCGACATTGTCGTTGAAACCATCGGCGGTTATGAGCCGGCGTTTACCTTTATCAGCCGAGCGCTGCAAAACAAAAAGCACGTGGTAACCGCTAATAAAGCCTTGATTGCCACCCGGGGTCGGGAACTTTTTAAACTGGCGGAGCAAAACGGGGTAGACCTGCTCTTCGAAGCCAGCGTCGGAGGAGGTATTCCCATCATTAAAGGGCTTCGGGAAGGCTTGGTTGCCAACAAGATCAACAGCATCTACGGGATTTTGAACGGGACGTCCAACTATATTTTGTCCCGGATGCACCAGGATGAACTGGAGTTTGATCAGGCGTTGAAAGAAGCCCAGGCCAAAGGGTTCGCCGAAGCCGATCCCACGTTGGATGTAGGGGGTGGAGACGCGGCCCATAAATTGACCATTTTGGCAACTTTGGCTTCTTCGGCTTTTGTCGACTTTCACCAGTTGTCGGTCGAAGGGATTACGAATATTACTAAGTTGGATATTACTTTTGCCAAGTCTTTTGGTTATACTATTAAATTGTTGGCAATTTATCGCGCTTTGGAGAACGGTTTGGACCTGCGGGTCCATCCTACCCTGGTTCCCAACACCCATCTGTTGGCGGCCGTCAATAACGAGTTGAATGCGGTATTTGTCAACGGTGACTTTGTC
>JAKOSX010000021.1 GCA_029776595.1 Bacillota bacterium
AAAACAACCGGAGGTGCAAACCGTGGCTTTTTGAAGAGTCCGGAGGATGACGAAGACTGATCCTCTCTTGTCCGAGGGTGTGATGGAGGTTTCAATTCCTGCTTAAGAAACATTCCGGAATTGATCCCTTCCGCCATCCGCTTCGCAAAAAATTCCGCATGGTTCATCATCCTGAAATGCAACACCAGATAGGCGCCGCCGGTCAACGTGACAAACAAAAAAGTGATGATCGTTAAATTCGTCAGAATAAATTGAAGTTTTAATTTACGAAACATCGGCGTCCTCCTGCAAATAATAACCTATCCCCCGGACCGTTTTGATGCAGGGCACTTTCAGTTTTTTACGGAGATAATGAATATAAAGGTCAATATTGCCCAACTCGCTGTCTGAATCATAACCCCAGACCCGTTCAAAGATAAGCTCCTTCGGAACAACCTGACCACGATGGCGCATCAGCAATTCCAATAATAATGTTTCTTTCACGGTCAATTGAATCACTTCCGTTCCGTTGGACACCTCCCCCTTCAACGGATCCAACGTTAATCCGGCGGCACGGAGCGTCGTATCGACGAACTCTTTATCTTTTCTGCGGCTTAAAGCCCTTAACCGAGCCAAAAGCTCTTCGGTGGAAAAGGGCTTGATCAAATAGTCATCCGCACCGGCGTCCAATCCCTCCACCCGGTCCGCCGGAGCATCTTTGGCCGTTAAGAATAATACCGGCCGGTGCATCCCCTGACGACGCAGTTCCTTAATGATGGTCACCCCGTCTTTTCCCGGCAGCATCCGGTCCAAGACGATCAAATCATAAAGCCCGCTCTCCGCCATTTCCAATCCCTGATCGCCATCATAGACAACATCTACCTGATAACCATGGCGTTTTAAAATCTGTGCCAAAGCATTGGCCAATTTAACTTCATCTTCAACCAACAATACTTTCATTGAGTATCGCCCTTCCGGAATGATTATTCATGGCGTAATGCCTCAATCGGATGAAGGCCGGCCGCTTTATAGGCAGGATATCCTCCAAAGAAAAGTCCGACCATGATGGAAAACCCAAAGGAAATCAGGATGGATTCCGGAGAGATCACCGTGGTCCAATCCGTTACCCGGGAAACCACCGAACTGACTCCCCAGCCCAGACCGATACCAATCAGCCCTCCGGTTACGCTCAAACCCACGGCCTCGATGAGAAACATGCTTAAGATTTCTAACTTCGTTGCACCAATGGCTTTTCGAAGACCGATTTCTTTAATCCGTTCGGTGACGGATACCAGCATAATATTCATGATCCCGATACCGCCCACCAACAATGAGACGGCCGCAATACCGCCCAACAGCAACGTAAATGTCTTTGACGTTTCTTGGACGGTCTCTAAAATTTCAGCTTGATTTCGGATATTGAATTTTTCTTCATCTTGAAATTCTTCCAGCAATGCTTCATATACCTGATTGTACACCTTATTCACGTTTTCCGCACTATCAGCCTGGATATATACAGTACTTAACCTCTGGTTACCCATAATCCTTTGCTGCATAGTCGTTAAAGGAATCAACAGCAAGTCATCACTGTTCCCGAAACCGCTTTGCCCTTTCTCTTTAAGAACCCCAATGATCTCATATCGAAACACGCCAATCTTAATAAACTCGCCCACCGGATCGGTATTGGAGAATAATTCGTCCGCTAAATATGACCCAATGACAGCCACCCGACTGCGGGCATTAATCTCCGTTTCATCGAAAAACCGGCCGTCCGCTATCTGATAATTCCGAAGCGTAATATAATCCAATGTACAGCCAATCACTGAAGTCTGCATGCTACTGTCTCCGTAACTCACGACAAAGTTTCTTCGAACTTCCGGAGCAATCGTTTTAATATGAAACGAAGCATCTTCAATGACTGATAAAATACTGTTGGTTAACTGCACTCCGCCTCCAAAAGACCCTCCCCGGCTGCTGCCCCGTCCCGGGAATACCATTACCAGATTGGAACCCATGGCCGTAATATTTTCCGTCACTTTCCGCTGGGCGCCTTCTCCCAAAGCCACCATCACGATAACCGCCGCTACCCCGATAATCACGCCCAACATGGTCAACAGGGACCGGATCTTGTTTCCCGATAGATTACGCAACGCCATGATCAAAATTTCAATAGCTTTCATACCAGCACCCCTTCACCAATAACCTTTTGTTCGATCCGGCGGTCATCAACGATTTTTCCGTCTGTAAAACGGACAATGCGTTCGGTATAAGCTGCAATATCTTCCTCATGGGTAACCAAAACGATAGTGATTCCGTTTCGGTGTAATTCCTGAAAAACGGCCATAATTTCCCGGCTCGATTTAGTATCCAGGTTTCCGGTGGGTTCATCCGCCAAAAGCAATCTGGGCCGGTTGACAAGGGCCCGGGCGATGGCCACCCGTTGTTGCTGACCTCCCGAGAGTTCTCGCGGTTTGTGATGAATCCGGTTTCCCAGCCCCAACCGCTCCATCGCTTCCAGAGCGATCTTTTGCCGTTTGGAAGCGGGAACACCTGCATAGATGAGCGGCAGTTCCACATTTTGAATGGCAGTCAGGTTCGGCAGCAAATTGAAAGACTGAAACACAAAACCGATCTTTTGGTTCCGGAGCCGGGCCTTTTCCTTTTCACTTAATTTCGATGTTTCCTCGCCGTCCAACTGGTACGAACCGGACGTCGGCTGGTCCAGGCACCCCAGAGTATTCATAAATGTGGATTTTCCCGAACCGGAAGGACCCATAATCGCCACCATTTCACCTTCGGTGACGGTAAGCGATACTCCGTCCAATGCCCGGACTTCCGCGTCCCCCATGTGATAAATCTTATAAAGCGCTTCCGTCTTAATCATTGCTTTCGTCATCTTCACTCACCTTCGCCTTCATATTACATGGGCGGCGGTCCCATCATCCGATTCCGGTTTCTCATCGTCCCGCTTCTGTTTAAATCATTTCTTAAGGCGTTTTCTCCAGGAAGAACAACTTTATCTCCTTCATTCAATCCTGAAATTACTTCAACGTATTTCGACCCCTTATATCCCAGTTGCACCTGGCGAATTTCCGGTTTCCCGTCCACCAGGACTTTCACCGTAGCTTTTCCGTTTTCCTCCGTAACCGCCTTTCGGGGGATGGCTAAAACATCCGGGTGATTTTCGATGAAGATCGTCACATCGACGGACATGCCGATCTTCAATAAATTTTTCAACGAATCAGAATCCACTTTTTCTCTGTTCTGCGGATTTCGAGGCATACGTACCGGGTTGGTGCCCGCCTTTGCCTGATCACCGCTCTGTTTTAGCGAAAATGATCTTCCCGGTTTAGCTTTTTCGGAAGTTGCCTGCCCTAATTCATCCGTTTTCGAAGTGAATATCGGCTTAATATGAACCGGGAACGTAACCACATTGGAGTTTTCCGTCCCGGTGCTTCCAAATGAAATAACTTTTCCGGGAATCATGGTCCGATCTTTATCATTAGCGCTGATCAACACCGGTAAGCCTTTTTTAATCTGATTGATATCACCTTGATCCACTTCCACTTCGATGAGAAGATGTTCATCCCCGCCAAATTCGATGAGTTCTGTGGAAGTTGTCACGCTTTGCTCCAACTTGACATTGACCCAGGAAACCATAGCGTCAAAGGGTGCCCGGACATGAATATCCCAACTTTGATCCTCGGACAAAACCACGCCGCTTTGGGTTAAT
>JAKOSX010000216.1 GCA_029776595.1 Bacillota bacterium
ATGTGTCCACTTTTTACTCAATTTACTGGATGAATTGGGAGGGGATAAAGGATGACCCATCCGGTGGAATCTTTTGAACTGGACCATGATCGGGTGACGGCACCGTATATTCGGAAGGCGAAGGTGATGACGGTTAATCCGGCCTATCCCGACTGTGTCATTTCCAAGTTTGACGTGCGTTTTGCCCAGCCCAATCAGGAATTTTTGTCCAATGGGGCTTTGCATACTCTGGAACATTTATTTGCCACGTTTATCCGGCAAAAGACCGATCAGTTAATCGATGTATCGCCCATGGGCTGCCGTACCGGGTTTTATTTCGTCTTTTGCAATGATCAGGAACCGGCATGGGTGGCCCGTCTGGTTCGCGAAGCGTTAATGGAAGTATGTCGTTTTACCGGGAAGATTCCGGGTGCTTCCCGCAAAGAATGCGGCAATTATCTTGAACACAATCTGGATGAAGCCAAGTTATGGGCTGAACGGTTTTTGAAGGTACCCGAGGCCGATGTGATCGTTGTTTACCGGACGTGATTTTCAGCAGGAAGGTGAAAAGATGCAGGAGTTTAATTATCGTCCCCGGGGAGTCTGTGCCACCGGAATCCATCTGCGGATCGAGGAAGGACGGGTGGTGCAGGTGCAATTTGATAATGGATGCAACGGAAATCTCGCGGGGTTAAGCCGTTTGGCGGAGGGGATGCCGGTCCATGAAGTCATCGGACGTTTGAAAGGGATCCGGTGCGGCCGGAAATCCACTTCCTGCCCGGATCAATTGAGCAAGGCCCTGGAAGCCGCCATGGCCGAAGCGGAACACGATGAATAATCGTGTTTTTGTTTTATTGCGCAAAATATGCATGGTCTCCGCCAAATTTGCGCATAAAATGTGCTGTTTTTTTAACGGCTTTTGATTATAGTTAGCTTATAGACAATTATTCGATTTTTGGAGGGATGAACGATGATTCGTTATGCGCAGGTAGGGATTGGCGGACGGGCCCGGTTTTTCTATGAAGCCATTGCCGGTGAGTTTAAAGAAACCTCTAAACTCGTCGGATTTTGCGATATCAATCAAACCCGGATGGATTATGCTAACCGCATTTTAACGGAAAAATACGGTTTGGATCCGATCCCGACGTATCATATCACGGAGTTTGAGACTATGATTCAACGGGAAAAGCCGGATGTGGTGATCGTGACCTCCATCGACCGGACGCATCATACATACATCGTTAAGGCCATGGAGTTAGGTTGCGACGTCATTACCGAAAAGCCGCTGACTGTAGATGAAGTCAAAGCGCAGGCCATTTGGGATGCCATCAAGCGGACCGGAAGAAAATTGCGGGTAACGTTCAATTATCGGTATGCGCCGCATAATACCAAGATTCGCGAGCTGATCATGAACGGAACCATTGGCGAAGTCTATTCCGTCCATTTCGAATGGCTGCTCAATATCCAACACGGTGCCGATTATTTCCGCCGTTGGCACCGGGATAAACGAAACAGCGGCGGGTTGATGGTTCATAAAGCAACGCATCATTTCGACCTGGTCAATTTTTGGCTCGGAACCTGGCCGAAAACGGTTTTCGCCATGGGGGACCTGATGTTCTATGGCCGGGAAAATGCTGAAAGACGGGGAATCACCCAATTTTACTACCGTGCCCACGGCAGCGAATATGCGAAAGATGATCCGTTTGCCATCGATTTGGCCGGTAACGAACGGTTAAAAGCCCTTTACCTGGATGCAGAACATGAAGACGGCTATCTCCGGGACCAAAGCGTTTTTGGGGACGGGATCAGCATTGAGGACACGATGGGGGTTTTGGTCCGGTATCAGAATAACGCCATTTTGACTTATTCCCTCAATGCCTATATGCCGTGGGAAGGATTCCGGGTGGCCTTTAACGGGAGCAAAGGCCGGATCCAGGTCACCGTGGTGGAAAAGTCCTATGTCAACGGCAGCGGGAAAACATCGGCCGAAGGGGCGGTGGCTTCCAAAAACATCAGCGTCTTCCCGATGTTCGGCGAGCCGTATGAAGTGGAAATTGTTGAAGGCGTGGGTGGCCATGGCGGCGGCGATCCCATCATGTTAAACGATATTTTCGGGACGCCGGCTCCGGACCCGTTCAACCGGGCAGCCTCTCATGTAGACGGGGTGATGTCGATTTTGACCGGAATTGCCGCCAATAAATCCATGGCTACCGGGATGCCGATCTCCATTGAGAGTATTATGCCGAAATAAACCCTGCCATCGTATGCTTTGTTTAAAATCGTGTATAATAGGGATAGAATGTATTGGGGAAGGTGCCATATGGAAGCGGTGAAATCATTGCAAAAAGTAACGACCGTTGCCGAACTGGATGCCGTACTGCAACGGCAACCGTCGGTGACGGTGTTGGTCTATGCGACCTGGTGTCCCTATTGTATGCGTTTTCTTCCGGTATTTACCAAGCATGCCCAGGGACGGGAGGAATTCGTTTTGGCAGAGGATAATTCGGAAGCCATTGCCGAGGAATACGAGGTGGAGATTATTCCAACCGTGTTGCGGTTTGAAAAGGGCCGCATCGTGGCCCGTTTAGATGGAACGCCCGGAATAGGTTTGAACGAAACCCAGTTGCTTGAGTTTTTACGATAATTCTTGCATATGGCAATGACGGCACAGCCCTTTGGCCAGGATTTGGTACTCGAAGACCCGATGGCCGTCAATGGTGGTCTGTTTTGGGAATCCTTCGGGGATTTCCAGATCGTATAATGTCCCGCATTGGGTGCATTTGAAATGGCCATGGGGCACCAGGTTGGAATCGTACCGGACCTGGTCTTCCACGGTGGCCAAAGCTGCCAGGGCGCCTTTTTCCTGTAAGAGTTTGAGGGTATTATAAACCGTGGTCTTTGAAAAAGTCGGCATATTCTTTTTGAGGGCTGTATAAATCATGTCGGCCGTCGGATGGACCCGGTGTTCCATCAGATATTTCATGATTTCGATCCGTTGTTGGGTTGGTCGGATATCTTTGTTCTGAAGTAATTGAACGATTTGATTTTCCAAGCGTTCCATCTTTTTCACCTGCTTGTCTGGATAATTGTGAGAATTGGAGAGCGCAGTTTCCGATATTATCGGAAACTGCGCTTTATTTTTATGGCTAAGTCAAAAGTCCGAGGATTAATAGTTTTCGGCTAAAATTTCAAAATAGGCTTGAGGATGGGCACAGGCCGGGCAGGCGTTCGGAGCTTCGGTACCTTCGTGGAGGTATCCGCAGTTGCGGCAACGCCAGACGACTTTTTGGTCCTTTTTGAAGACCTTTCCGTTTTTCACGTTTTCCAAGAGAGCCAAGTAGCGTTTTTCGTGTTGTTTTTCGGCAACGGCGATGGCCTCGAAAATGTTGGCGATGTTGTCGAAACCTTCACTGCGGGCAACTTTGGCGAATTCCGGATACATGTTGCTCCATTCGTAATTTTCTCCGCCTGCGGCTTCCTTCAGGTTTTCCATGGTATTGCCGATGACTCCTGCAGGGAAGGAAGCGGTAATTTGGACTTCGCCGCCTTCGAGCAATTTAAAGAGGCGTTTGGCGTGTTCTTTCTCTTGGTTGGCAGTTTCTTCGAAAATCTCAGCAATTTGGACGTAACCTTCTTTTCTGGCTTGGCTGGCGAAATAAGTATAGCGGTTTCTTGCCTGGGATTCGCCGGCAAAAGCGGTGAGAATGTTTTTTTCAGTTTGGGTTCCTTTTAAACTCATTATGATTCCTCCTTATATATTTTTAATTTGCAATTATTACATTTTTGATATTATTACAAATCAACCATAATGTCAAGGGGTATTTTGGAAATTTTGGCGTGCAATTTTTCCGACCCTACATAAGAATATTATTTCATTGCGCTGCGGTAAATTTAATGTTGGCGGGGAAGATGGAGAAGAAGGGGCAAAAGAAAACGCCGTAAGTTATTTTTTAAACTCACGGCGTCTTCTGTCTTCCAAACTTCTCAAAAGGAAGAATGCCAGGATTTCGTTTTCGTTCATTGTGTTCACCTCCCTTGCTTACAGTATAGACCACGATTAATACAATCCAATGAAAGGGAGGTTAAGAATTGTAAATTAAAGGTAACTATTTGGTGACCTCGGCATTCAGATATTCATGTACTTTGGGCATCCAGTCCCCGATGGCGATCTTTTGGGGGCAGCGGCTTTCGCAAAGACGGCATTGGACGCAGGAAATAGCTCTCTCCTTGTCGCTGAAGAAGCGGTTATAGGTGTTTTGGGATCCGGCTAAATCGCCATAGGCATGAGCATTATTATAAATTTCAAAATTGCGGGAGATGGTGACTCCTTGCGGGCAAGGCAAACAATAGTCACATTTGGTGCAGGGAATCGGGAAACTCTTCAGATAGGTTTCGCGAACCCGGCTAATGGCTTCCAATTCTTCCGGGGTTAAAACTCCAACGTGAGAAGCATTGGCAGACTGAATATTTTGCATTACTTGGTCGAGAGAGCTCATGCCGCTGAGTACGGTGGAAACTTCCGGTTGATTCCATAACCATTGTAGCGCCCAATCGACAGGGGTGCGTTTGGCAGGAAGGCTGTCCCAGATTTCCTGAATTGCCTTCGGGGGTTTGGCCAGTTTCCCGCCAAGGAGAGGTTCCATGATGACTACGGCTAGCCCTCTGGATGTGGCATATTGTAAACCTTTCTTGCCGGCCTGGTTATCGATATCCATGAAGTTATACTGGATCTGACAGAAAGTCCAGCGATCAAATTCGTCGATGATCCGGGTGAATGTGTCGTATTTATCATGGAAGGAAAACCCCAGATATCCGATGCGGCCGTCCTGGATCGCCCGTTGGGCCCGGTCCAGGATATCGTATTTCAATATGATGTTTTGCCAGCGGTCGGCATTCAGGGCATGCAGGAGATAGAAGTCAATATGCTCCGTTTGGAGTTTTTGAAGCTGTTCGTTGAGATATTTATCAAAATCTGCAGCGGATTGGACGTGCCAAGTCGGCAGCTTGGTCGCCAGTCTGACCCGGGCGCGATATCCGTCCTGTAATGCCTGGCCGGTTACAATTTCACTGTTGCCGTTGTGATAGGGATAAGCGGTATCAATATAATTGACGCCGTGATCGATGGCCGTCCGTAACATGCGGATGGCCATGGGTACGTCAATGTCCGGGCCGCTGTTTTTTCCGTCGATCGTCGGAAAGCGCATACAGCCAAAACCCAGAGCCGAGACTTTCCAGTCCAGTTTTCCAAAAGGTCGGTATTGCATGGATACACTCCTTCGGTGGTATATTTATCGTTTCAATGTAGTGGCAAAATTTATTATACCAAAATTTTGGGCCGCCCGCCTCATGAGAGATCGAAATATTGTTCTTCGGTTAAAATAGGGAAAAACATGAAGGAACTCACGGCCATGTAGCGAAAAGAATAAAAAAACGAAGGAGTTGCCCATGAAAAGCTTTGAAAGTCTATTTGCCGAATTACAGGCGAAAGTTGCGGCCCAGGATCCTGAATCCGGAACAGTCCGGGAGTTGCATAAAGGGAAACATTATATCGGAAAGAAAATTGTGGAGGAAGCTTCGGAAGTTTGGATGGCCGCCGAGTATGAAGGCCGTGAACGCCTGGCCGAGGAGATTTCCCAACTGATCTATCATTTGCAGGTGATGATGATCGCCAATGATCTCACGTTGGAGGATGTTTATAAAAAACTTTAGGAGAGAAGCGAATCATGTTACGAGTTGCCGTGCCCAATAAAGGGCGTTTGTCGGAGGATGCCATCTTGCTGTTGAAGGAAGCGGGGTACCAATGCCAGGCTGCTTCCAATGAGTTAATGATGCGGGATGAGCGGAATAATGTCGAGTTTTTTTTCATTCGGCCCAAAGATATCCCGGCTTATGTGACCAGCGGGGTGCTGGATCTGGGGATTACTGGCCGTGATTTGGCATTTGAGAATGAAAAGCCCTTTTCCGAACTGATGGTTTTGGAATTCGGTAAAGCTCGGTTTTGTTTTGCCGTTCCTGAAGACAAAGATTTGGATGTGGAAGATTTGCATGGGTTGCGGATTGCCACGTCCTATCCGAAACTGGTCCGCAATTATCTGGAACCTCGGGGTATCAAAGCCGAAGTGATCACGTTGAACGGCGCGGTTGAAATTTCGATTCGTCTGGGCGTGGCGGATGCCATAGCCGACGTGGTTCAATCGGGACGGACCCTCAAAGCCAACGGACTGAAGATCATCGGCGAACCGGTGGTCATCTCGGAAGCCATCGTGATGGCTAAAGATTATACCAACGGGCATAGCCCGGAAGTGACTACCTTCTGCGAACGTTTGAAAGGGATCATCACTGCACGGAAGTATATGATGGTCGAATACGATATCCCTCAGGCTTTGTTGGAACAAGCCTGTCTGATTACGCCGGGGATTGAGTCGCCGACCGTCGCGCCGTTGAACAAAGAGGGATGGGTCGCCGTGAAAGCCATGGTTCTTTCCAGTGAAGTCAATCAAATCATGGACCGGCTGAAACAATTGGGGGCTAACGGAATTATTGCGATGAAGATCAGTTCATGCCGGTTGTAAAAACCGCTTATCAAAAGGGCTGCTGTCCTCCCCCGGACAGCAGCCCTTTCTGTTTATCGCGGTATGCAGATTTGTTGCCCAATAAAGAGCAGGTTGGGGTTTAACCCGGGATTGACTTGCAGAATGGCGTTGACGGTGGTATTGAACCGGTTGGCGATGGAAAAGAGCGTATCTCCGGCAACGACCGTATAGATAAATCCGGGGCATCGGGGCGTCGGCGTTGTGGGGATGCAGATTTGCTGGCCGGGAACGATGAAGTTTGGGTCGATACCGGGATTGGCTTGGATAATGGCCTGGACGGTGGTGTTAAAACGGACGGCGATACCGGTTAAGGTGTCTCCGGCGGCTACGGTATAAATGGTTCCGGGGCAGGCGGGCGAAGGCCTTCCGGGAATACAGATTCGTTGGCCTACAGACAGCTGATTGGGATTGAGTCCCGGGTTGGCTCGGAGGATGGCATCGACGGTCGTGTTATAACGTAAAGCAAGTGAGTACAAAGTGTCTCCGGAAACGATGGTATAGATGAAGCCGCCGCGACAAGCCGGAGGTTGCGGTGACGGGATGCAAATGGGAAAGCCGGGACGGACCCCTAAAATACGTAAGAAGGGATTTTCCCGCAAGATGACCTCTTCAGATATTCTAAACTGTCGCGCGATACTGGCTAAGGTATCGCCCCGGCGGGCAATGTATATCTGTCCTGAACAGCGCATGGGGAAGGGAAATTGCAAAACTTGTTCAGGAATCAGGTGATATACATCGACATGGGGATTTTCTTTTTGCAATATTTCCGGAGTGGTATCAAAGGCAAGGGCGATGGCTTCAATGCTGTCACCGGGTTGAATCACACATTCCATCCGAAATTCGGCTGTTTCTTCCATGAGTTGCTTCACCTCTTCAATTTTTATTCGTGATTTTGGTATTATGCTATGTGCACATATATCCGGAAGTGAAGCAGTTGTAAATAAAGCCCGCCAAAATGACGGGCTGGTTGGAAAACTATTTGGTTAATCTTCCTCACCAATGGTTTTGTTCTTTGTCTTGAAATATCCATATAAAAAAACCGAAATGGCACATCCCCAGGAGGTCCATTGAAGCGCATTTTTGCCGATCCGGCGAAGCAGATCCAGTCCATGGTCGTGGAATAACATGTTTAAGGCGGTATGAACCAATACTGCGGCACCGATATAGATGAGGAGCGGGTATCGGTTCATGAGGGAAGCCAGCCGGTTTGAGCCCCATATCAGGATCGGGATACTGAATGCCAAACCGAAAATGACCAAAACGATCGAACCGTGGGCGGCTCCGGCAACGCCCATCACATTATCAAAGGCCATGGAGAGGTCCGCTATAATGATGCTTCCGACAGTAGCCCAAAAATGGTTATAGGTTTTGACTTGGTTTTCGCTGTCATCCTGTTTTAGCAGATTCCATGTGATCAATAACAGGAATAGCCCGCCGACAGCGTTTAAATAAGGAATGGTTATCAACAGTGTGGCCAGGGAAGTGATGAAGATTCGGAGGATAACTGCGCCGCCCGCGCCGATTAGGGCAGCTGTTTGGCGTTGCTCCTCCGGAAGGTTTTTGATGGCTAGACTGATGACAGCAGCATTGTCGCCGGAGAGAACCAAGTCGATAATGATAATGGAAATGACGGATAAGATGAACTCCATGATGAATCGCTCCGTTTATGATGATGGTGTTTAAGGAGGTAGATACGTATCATCATATTCCGAAGCGGTGGTGAAAGGCGTTTCTTAACATAGATGTAAAGCTAAGCAAAAAAAGGGGAAAAATAAAGACAGGCCGCTGGTTTCGGCCTGTCCTATGTTTTGATATGGTTTTATTTGGTAAGGTATTCGGCGATGGTCCGGGCGACGGCGTCGCTGCCGGCGAGCATTTTGGCCACCATTTCTTCAAGAATGGCGCCGGTATCGCCGTGTTGATAGAGATCTTCACCCATGATGTCTTTGTGGCCGATGATTTCTCTGAAGGCAACGGCCGAAGCCGGTTCGCCGATGACGGCTTTAGACGCGCAGGCGGTAAGCAAGTCTTTCCGGGGATCATCTTCCAGTGCATAAGCGATGTTTTGATCGTCCACGCCCATGGTGTAACGGATAAATCCGGCCACCGGGAGCAGGACCAGATTCAGTTGTTCTCTGGGAAGGCCTTTGGCTTCCGCTGCATAATATGTATCCATGAACCGCGGTAGCATTTTAGTGGAAGCATTTAAAGCGATTCGCATCGGATCATCCGGAATGTTGGGATTGTTCAGGCGGACGATGGCATCGGCGGCAAAAGCCTTCGGATCCATTTGTTTCGGCTTATCGACGGTCTGGATCACGATATCGATAATCCGTCGGATAAGCGTGGCGATCATCTCGTTTTGCATGGCGTTGTAAATGCCGTAACTGCCGCGGTAACCCAACAGCACGCCTAATCCGGCGATGACCGAGTGGCTCATGTTGAGGATGCGAAGTTTCATATCTTCATATTTTTTAACCTCTTCATAGCTGGGTTCCATAAATACGCCTTCGGCTTTCTCAAAGGCTGGCCGCCCGGCGGGGAAAATGTCTTCCACAGCCCAGTAACGGGCCTTTTCGGTGACGACCAAATTGGAGAGGATGCCGAGAGCTTCCATCTGTTTTTTGATGGATTCGTCAGGGGATACCGCGATCCGGTCGATCATACAGTTGGGGAAGGAGAATCGGCCGGGATCGGACAAATAGTCGAGAAAACCGGCAGGAGCAAAGCCTTTCTTTTCCCAGGCGCGGGCCACCGTTTTGAGGGTTGCCGCCGTATAATGGCCGTTTCCCGAGAAATTGGTACAACTGACCATAGCGAATTTAAGGCCGGCTTTGTAACGTTCCATGGCGAAATAGGTCCATTTGGCTGCGTCGGAGTTGACGGTTCCTTCTTCCATATCTTTAATCAATACCTGGTTGATGGGCTCGGCGAAATCGCCGCCGCTGTATGTAACGCCGTAAGCCCCTTCCGGAGCGTTGATGGTGGCGAATTGGACTTGCGGATCCCGGGCATATTCCAACAATCTGGCCCAAGCAAGGCTGTTGGTATTGGCGTCAAGATACAAAATGGAGTTGATGGCCCCTTGAATTTTGGGGGTAACTTTCCCTTTTTCGTTTTCAAAGATGGGTTGCGTAACCAAGAAATCGGATGCGGAAAGTTCCGTCACGTATTTCGGAGAGAAGGTCTCGACACCGACCATGAGGCCGGTAGAGGGGTCCAGATTGAGCAAATCCTGCATAATGTCGCCGGTATGGCCATAGGCCATTCGGCCGGCGGAGAAACAAATGGACTTCACCGGAATGGTTTTTCGATCATACTTGGGGAGTTGTACGTTTTTTCCTTGCCAAAATTGGGGGTCGTCCAGCAGACGTTGGTTGAGCACTTTTGTCGTCATAGGCACCACCTGTTCCTTCCCGTTTTTAGTTTTTGGATAGACATAATTGGAGCGCGTGAGTAAACATTTTGTTACGATTGATTATAACGCTTATTAATTGGCTAATCAAGCCGATAATATACCACATTATACTTTTGATGGTGATTCGGATACGGAACAAAGAATTGGGAAATGACGTCAAAAGAGGTAAAAGCGGAGGAGGTACCCGTAATGAAACGATTGGCTTGGCTGGGCATATTGATGGCAGTATTGCTTGTGGCGGTTAGCGGATGTACGGATGAACTTGGAGCCGTGGATTTATCCGGGACCGTCGATTTATTCATGAGTCACGATGGTTGGGCTTATCGGGTGCTGGATACGGCGCGGGTCAGCCAGACGTTGCGTGCGCCCAATCAGCGGTTGGGCGATTTTCGCGGGGGACTTGAATTACATCCTATAGTTCGGATTGGAAGCGAGGACTATATGATTATCAGCCGCTTCGATCGGGAATTATTGACCGAAGTTTACCATTTGGATGGACGACGGCCGGTGCGGACGGTGACCATGAAACAGTCTGAAACCGGAGATCCCTGGCATTTTCATTTGGATGAAGGGCCACGAAATGCGGTGAAATATGAGTTGAAGCGAACCGGTCGGGCTGAATTGTTTTTTCATGAGCGCAGCACAGATGCAGATTATATCGTTGAGAGCAATTATCGGATAGAGTCCAAAGCCGTCCGGGAAGTTGACAAACAAGGAAAACCCGTTTTTATCAAAGGGGAATATCAATGGGACCGGATTTCTGTTTCAGGGAATTCCGAACTTAAAATAGGCGCCAGGCAATGTTTGACAGGGGTTAAGAACGTTGCCGGGAAAAGCATCCGGTTTTATGTTTTAGATTGGGACTTTGACGGAAAGTTTACGGAAAGGGATCGCGTTTGGTGTGAATATACCAAGGAATATTTGAATTTTAATGCAACCATTCGGTTGACCGATTCGTGGAAAGCTGAGAAAGACAATACATATCGCCTGCGTTTGGAGGAACCGGCAGTGGACGGTCAGCCTTATATCCTTCATATTGAGCTCGAAGGGGTCGGGGTTCGGTGAACCGCCCCCTTTCTTTTTGGCAGAATTACTGCGTTGTTTCTACCTGCAACGGTATCTTGAGGTATAATGAAATCATATAACGGGCAGAGAAAACGGAGGGATGACAAAGTGTTGAATATTCCTGGAGTGAAGTTGGGCATTGTTGCAGTGAGCCGGGACTGTTTTCCGGTTCAACTGAGTGAAGCGCGGCGGAAAGCGGTGGTCCGGGCCTGTGAGGTGTTGGGCACGGAGATCGTTGAAATCAGGGTGACCGTCGAAAATGAGTCCCATGTGCTGGCTGCTTTGGAAGAATTGAAACAGGCCGGTGTCAATGCATTAGTGGTTTATCTCGGAAACTTCGGTCCGGAAGGGCCCGAAACCATGCTGGCCCAAAAGTTTGGTGGGCCGGTTATGTTTGCTGCGGCTGCCGAGGAGAGTGCGGGTGATCTAGTGCATGGCCGGGGCGATGCCTTTTGCGGTATGCTGAATGCCTCTTATAATCTGGCTTTGCGGAAACTACGGCCGTATATACCGGAGTATCCTGTGGGGACGGCCGAAGAGGTCGCTCGGTGGATCGGGGATTTTGCCCATGTGGCCCGTATTATGATCGGATTGTCCAAATTGAAGATCTTCACATTTGGCCCCAGGCCCCAGGATTTTGTGGCGTGTAATGCTCCGATTAAACCCTTGTATGATCTCGGGGTTGAAGTGATGGAAAATTCGGAATTGGATTTGTTTGAGTCGTTTAACAAGCATGCGGGCGATCCCCGGATTGACGGAGTGGTCCGAGATATGGCTGCTGAATTGGGAGAAGGTAACGGGCATCCCGGGATCCTTCCCAAGCTGGCCCAATTTGAGTTGACCTTATTGGATTGGATGGAAAAATACCGGGGTGCTTCCGAATATGCGATTTTCGCCAATAAATGTTGGCCTGCATTCCAAACCCAATTTGGATTTGTGCCTTGTTACGTTAATTCCCGGATGGCATTCCGGGGGATTCCGGTTGCCTGTGAGGTGGACATTTACGGGGCGTTAAGCGAATATATCATCAGTTGCGCTACGGAGATGCCGGCCACGTTATTGGATATTAATAATACGGTTCCCCGGGATATGGTGGAGGCTAATGCTGACAAGTTTGGCGGATATAAAGCCACCGATCTGTTCATGGGTTTCCATTGTGGCAATACTCCGAAAAGCTGCATGAAAAATGCGGCCATGAAGCATCAGTTGATCATGCATCGCCTGTTGGAGCCGGACAAAGAGCCCGACATTACCCGGGGGACTCTGGAAGGGACGATTCAGCCGGGGGATATTACCCTATTCCGGTTGCAGGGGACGGCGGATTGCGGGCTCCGGAGCTATGTGGCTCAAGGGGAGGTTTTTGACGTGGATCCTCAATCCTTTGGGGCCATCGGCGTTATTGCCGTAAAAGAAATGGGGCGTTTTTACCGTCATGTATTGATCGGGAAACAATTCCCGCATCATGCCGGAGTCGCATTTAAACATGTAGGAAAAGTGCTGTTTTCAGCGATGAAAATGCTGGGAGTGGAGGATGTCTCCTATAATCAACCGGCAACCCTTCCGTATCCGGATGAAAATCCCTTTGTGTAGAAGGAGATCCGGATGATACCGCACGTTTCATCCGGTGAATGGCAAGCAATGGAAGTGACGGGCGTCTTAGATTAATAGGATGCCGAGGACCGCTGAGATGATGACTGCCGTGATCGGATGCATTTTAAAACGGACGGTCCCGATGTATACGATGATACAGATGAGCAATGCGCCCGGGTTGATGCCAAACCCTTTAAAGGCGTTGAAATCGCCGGAAAATAATGCCCGGATATCCCGGAACGGGAATTCTTTGGTGAAGACGGACATTTCCGCAAAGAAGATCATGGCTGCGGCGATCATTCCAGCGGTTGCAGGCCGGATACCTTGAAGAGCCCGTTCCACGAAGGGGTTTTCTTTAAAACGGATAAAGGCCCGGGCGATGAGGATGATCAGAATAAGCGAAGGCAAGGAGACGCCCAGGGTCGCGAAGAAAGAACCGAAGAAGCCGGCGGTTCGTTGGCCGATATAAGTGGCAGCATTGACAGCCAGAGGTCCGGGGGTCATTTGGGAGACGGCGACAATATCGGCAAATTCATTCATTGGGATCCAACCATGAGTCTCAATTTCTTTTTGC
>JAKOSX010000217.1 GCA_029776595.1 Bacillota bacterium
AGTACATTGGCAATGGACTGGGCATATTCGGCCGGAACGGTAATAATGGCTACTTTAATCTGGAGACGCCGGATAATATGCAGCAATTCCTGAACTGAAAAGACCGGCCTGCCGCTGACCTGAGTGCCGATTAAATCCGGATTGGAGTCGAAGAGGGCCACGATATGAAGGCCATACCGTTCAAACCCCGGATAATCGATGATTGCTCGTCCCAGACGGCCCACCCCGATTAAAACGGCTTCATTCACATTATTTAAGCCCAATACCTCTTCCAATTTGGCTTTTAAGTCCGCCACACAGTACCCGACCCCCGGCGTTCCCATGGCTCCGAATAATGCCAGATCTTTACGGACTTGAACCGCATTAACCTGAGCCGCCTTGCCGATCTGCTCCGAAGACACATATTCCTGTTGTCGGTCCAGACAGGCCCGCAGACAGCGGTAGTACAGGGGCAGCCGCTTTAAGGTGTATTTCGGCACTTTGATCGCGTCCGAATGCATTGCTACCTACTCCTTATTTCTTTCCAGTTCCGGCAGGACTTTCTCTCGGATGAAAGTTTCCACCCGTTCTGCGGTGATTCCTCCGTAAATCTGATCATTCACCCGGACTGATGGACTGTCTTCACAGCCTTCCAAGCAGAACGTGGCATGGAGGTTGACCTGTTCTTTTATCCCGTTCCGCTCGGCCTGACGAATGAACTCCTGCAACGTATCGTAAGAGCCTTTCATATAGCAACAGGTCCCTAAACAAACCGCCAAATCCACCTTGTGTTCGCGGTCGCTGTTCAACAGCTCGATATCCTCCCCGGTAATCCGGGCGCGCGTACTATATGAGGTGTGCAACGTCTCATGGGCCTCATGACTGTTGGGGCGTTGCAGCCATTTCTCATAGAACTTGGCCACCACCGGATTATCCTGCGACTTCCGCAACTGGGACAGTTTATCCGCATGGTAAATTCCCCGGGCCCGGGCCTTTTTGGTCGCCATATCCACCGCCTGCGGTTGGCCCGCGCCACTGATGCACCCGCCGGGGCAGGCCATCACTTCCACAAAATCATATTGAGCTTCGCCGGAATTGAGCTTCTTCAAAAGTTCTTTGGCATTGCCCAAACCATGGACAACGGCGACTTTCACTTCTTTCCCTTTCAAATTGACCGTCGCTTCTTTTAAACCGTCAAAACCGCGGATGGATTCGAAATTCACCTGCTCCAATACCTCGCCGGTGACAATTTCATACGCCGCCCGCAAGGCTGCTTCAGCCACCCCGCCCGAAGCCCCGAAGATAACACCGGCACCGGTGGTAAAGCCAAAGGGCATGTCAAAGGAATCCGGATCAATGGCCGCAAAATCCAAGCCCGATTCCCGAATCATCTGGGACAACTCTTGGGTGGTCAACACCAAATCCACATCCGGCACGCCGTCAACGCTAAACTCCGGCCGTGTCGCCTCAAATTTCTTCGCTGTACAAGGCATAATCGAAACCACATAAATATCTTTGGGTTCTTTACCCAGTTCTTTTGCCCAATACCGTTTAACCAGGGAGCCGAACATCTGTTGCGGCGAACGGCAGGTAGAAAGATTTTTCAAAAGATTGGAACCGTTGTGTTCCGCATATTTGACCCAAGCCGGACAACAGGAGGTAAACAACGGCCCCTCCTCGCCCTTTTCAAGCCGCTCAATCAAT
>JAKOSX010000218.1 GCA_029776595.1 Bacillota bacterium
GGACTGTGGGGACCGAAAGGGCAATTACTTGGAAGCATCGGCTTCCTGCATGATGACGTATGCCATTGCGAAATCCGTCCGGAAGGGATATGTGGCGGCTCATTGGGCGGAAATTGCCGAGAAAGCTTATCGTGGAATAATCGAAGAATTTATCCTTGTGACTGACGAAGGACTGGTCAATCTCTATAAAAACTGTCAGGTAGCAGGCTTGGGCGGTCCCAACCGGAGGGACGGAAGCTATGCTTATTATTTGAGCGAACCGATTGTAACCAATGACGGTAAAGGGGTTGGAGCGTTTATTCAGGCCAGCGTGGTTATGGATGGATTGAAGTAAGCGAGCATCTGTTAACTCACGGGTGCTTTTTGGGTTCCATGGGTTACCGGAGTATGGTCGATGACTTCCTGAAGGACTGCAAAACCGGATTTTTGGTCCCAGTCAGTAAAGTAGCAGGGATAATCGAAACCACAGGTGTCACAATGTAAATATTGTTTAGAGTCCTGCTGTTCCCTGCTGTCATACATAAACGGCAGAAGTTCTTTGGTGTTTTTAAATCCCGGCGCATCTCCGTCCAAAACGTAGGAATAGACATAGGTCGCTTCATATTTCAGTTGAAAGCGGTTGCCTTGGCAGATTTTACAGGTTAACGGTTTGGCGGGAGACATGGAAAAGACCTCCTTTGGGCGGATGATTGGAACCGTACTTCATTATTAAGATAGCCTGAAAATACTGACTTATACTCATCCAGGAATTCCCTTGCGGGGCAATTATAAAATGCCTATAATGAAGATAATTATATGCGCTCCTTCATGCCATGGTGTTTCATGCTCCTGAGCGGTCGTATTGATGGTTAATTATAAACTGATCGGGAATAATTATCGAGGAGTGTTCCATGAAAGGGTTATCGACTCGTCGGATAACGGTTGGCGTATTCATTGGGCATATTACCAGCCCGTTTTATCGGGGAATTATCCAGGGGATTAATGATGCAGCCAAGGAGCTTGACGTCAATGTCATTTTCTTTGCCGGAGGGGTCATTAATCCTCCGGATAATGTGCGCCACCGTAATCTGGTTTACAATTTGATCAACCGGGACGTGGTTGACGGAATTATCTTTTCATCGGCACTCTTTCGCTATTTAAAACCAACTGAGCTCAAAGAGTTTTTAAATCGTTATGCCGGGATACCGGCTGTGAATATCGGTTCCGGTCTCGAAGGGGTCCCTTCGGTCATTGCCGACGTTGAGGTGGGAATGGCCAAACTGATGTACCACTTGATCCAGGACCACGGTTATCGGCGAATCGCATTGGTCCGGGGACTTCAGTATCATCACGACTCGGAATTGCGCTATCAGGTTTATCGAAAATTACTGGACCAATATGGTATTCCTTTCCGGGAAGAATTGGTGGCTTCGGTTGATCCGGTTGCGGCCGGCGGGAAAATTGCAGTGGCCAAATTGGAGAAACAATGTGGTTTGGATTGTGATGTAATCGCCGTGGTCGGTGATCAGATGGCCATCCGGGTGGTCAAGGCATTACAGGAGAAAAACTACCGGGTTCCGGAAGATATAAAGGTTGTCGGTCTTCAGGGGGTGTCCGACGGACAATATTTCAGCCCGCCCCTTACGGTCGTTGAAGACAGCGTGTATATTCAGGGAAAAGTCGGGTTGGAAAATTTAGTACATTTAATCCGGGGAGAAGCCATTCCCATGGTGCAGGCTGAACCGACGGCTTTGGTTGTCCGCCGGTCCTGCGGTTGTCCGGAGAGCGATAAAGCGCCGACCATTGAATTTCCGGAGAATGTTCCCTTAGGAAAAGTCCTGCATCAGAATAGAGGCGAAATTTTACTCCAGATGAACCGGGCGGTTGCCGAAAACAGCCTGATTCACCGCAGCCCATTGCGGATCGAAGATATTGAACCCCTGTTGGATGCGTTGGAAGATTGCCTGGAGGGAGAGCCCGACCGGGTTTTCCTCGAGGTGGTCGATGAAATATTAAAGAAAGTAAGCATGTCCAGGTATAATTTATTGCCGTGGATTGGCGCTTTGCTTGCGCTTTACCGTTTCCCCCGGCGCCTCAGCCCGGATCAGGAAAAACGATGGAGGATACTCTGGGCTCCTGTGTTAAACCGGATGAATCAATTGCAGGGTAAAGCTTTGCGCATGCAGGAAGAAGGATTTATCAATCTGACGGAAACCTTCCGGATGGTGGCGGATGCGTTATTCTCTGACTATCAAATGGGTTTGTTTTTGGAACGTCTGTCCGTGGCGGAAGGTATTGAAAATTGTTATATCGTCATGTATGAGAATCAAATTCCTGGGGGTCTTGGCAGTTTGGCGGGTTTCTATTCGAAAAACCGCACCTTCCGTCCTTCGGCTGACGAGATTAAATTCCCGGTGAAACAGTTTTTGCCCTCGGGGATGCTCCCTGAGGATCAGCGTTTTTCCATGGTGGTCCAATCGCTGTATTCGGGTTCCACGGATTTCGGTTATATTGTGAACAGTATGGACGTACCGGAGTTGGGGTTTTATACGGCGATTCAAACGCAGCTGAGCGGGGCCATCAACAACCAGTATCAACTGCAAAAGTTGCGTGCCGCAGAAAAACGTTTCAGTGACATTGCTTACAGTACTTCGGACTGGTTGTGGGAGACGGATGAGAACGGCCGGTTTACCTATTGTTCCGGAGGTGTTCATGAAGTCATCGGCTATTATGCCCATGAGATGATGGGACGGACGATTTTTGACTTTTTAGCTCCGTCGGAAGAGGCTTATCGGGAATACCTCCAAAATGAACTGTTCCGCAAAAAGGCGCCCATCCGTAATCTGGAAATTTGGAATTTGCATAAAAACGGGCAACTGGTGGGGTTGTTAATCTCAGGGACGCCGGTATTCACCAGTGACGGAAGGTTCATGGGTTACCGGGGACTGTTCCGGGATATTACCGAGCGTAAAAAGGCGGAAGAAGAGATTCGGCGGATGGCGTATTATGATCGACTGACCGGATTGCCCAACCGGACATTTTTAATGAATCATCTGGAAGTCACCTTGAAAAAGATGGAGAAAAACCCGGAGAAGCTGGCCGTCCTCTTCATTGACCTGGATCGTTTTAAAAACGTCAATGACAATTTAGGGCACGACGTTGGGGACTGTCTGCTTCAGATGGTGGCGGAACGGTTAAAAAACAGCATCCGGGAATGCGACGTCTTGGCCCGTCTGGGCGGGGATGAATTTATCGTATTGCTCAGTGAATGCCAAAGCCGGGAACTTATTATTGAAATTTGTCAAAGGATTTTTGCAAATTTGGAAGAACCATTTAACTTAAATGGGTATTATTTCTTCGTAACCTGCAGTATAGGGATTGCCATCTATCCGGAGAACGGCACCAATGTCCAGACACTGATGAAAAATGCGGACACGGCCATGTACCGGTCCAAAAATCAGGGCCGGAATCGCTTTGCCTTTTATGAGCCGGATATGGAACTCATCAGTATTGCTGAAATGCAGCTGGAAAACAGCTTGCATCGGGCATTGGAACGGGGTGAACTGTTCTTGGAATATCAGCCCCAGGTCAACACGTTCACCGGAGAGATGATCGGGATGGAAGCGTTGGTGCGTTGGAACAGTCCCGAATTGGGCCTGGTTCCGTCGACCCGGTTCATTCCTATTGCCGAAGAAAGCGGTTTAATCATTCCTATCGGGGAATGGGTTTTAAAGACGGTCGTCGGCCAGATGGCCGTGTGGCAAAAGATGGGCCTGCCGCTGTTGCGGGTATCGGTGAATGTATCCGTCAGCCAAATCCGCAATGGGAACCTGGCTGAAGTATGTACGGCCATCGTCCATGAGGCCGGGGTGGATCCGTCCCTGATCGAGCTGGAGATTACGGAAAGCGCATTTATGGGAGATGATGTCTTAGTCTTTGAAACGCTGCAAGCCCTTAAAAAAGCGGGGTTTTCCATTGCGTTGGACGATTTTGGGACAGGCTATTCTTCGTTGAGCAGCCTGAAGCATTTCCCGCTGGATACCGTCAAGATCGATCAGTCGTTTATCCGGGATTTGACGGCGGATCCGGTGAGAAGCGGGATAGTGAGCGCCATCATTTTAATGATTAAGACGTTGAAATTGCGGGCCGTTGCCGAAGGCGTTGAAACCCGAGAGCAGTTGAAGGAGTTGCGCAAATATCAGTGTGAAGGCGTCCAAGGCTATTTGTTCAGTCCGCCGTTATCTGCGGAAAAAGTGGCGGAAATCCTTCAAAACCGGGACCAATTGGCAGCGTTGATCCGTGAACGTTGAACCAGGTTCCTGCCCGGACGGCCAAAATCTTTGGAAACAGGCAGTAAAGGGAGTTCAAAATGCAGATTAAAGATGTGGGGTATGAAGCGACGGCTGTGAAGCCGGATCAATATCCGGACCGTTCCTGGCCGGAAATCGCTTTGGTGGGACGGTCCAACGTGGGTAAATCGTCGTTGATCAATACCTTGGTGAACCGAAAGAATCTGGCCAAGGTCGGAAATACTCCCGGTAAAACCCGTGTCATCAATTTTTTTCGGGTTAATCAGGAGTTTTTTTTGGTTGATCTCCCCGGATACGGGTATGCCAAAGTCTCCAAATCGGAAAAAGCAGCGTGGACTGAAATGATTGAAACGTATTTGAACATCAGGGAGCAATTGAAAGCCATCATCATGCTGGTGGATATACGACATGCCCCGACGGAAGACGACCGGATGATGGTGGATTGGTTGAGGTTTCACGGGAAACCTTTTCTGGTTGTAGCCACCAAATCCGATAAACTCTCCCGCAACCAGATGAACCGGCAGTTACAGGAGATACGACAATCCCTGGCCCTGGGTCCGGA
>JAKOSX010000219.1 GCA_029776595.1 Bacillota bacterium
CCACTCCTGTTCGCTTTCGACCCGGAGAATCGTCATACCATGCCGGGATAAGAGTTCCTTCACCTCTTCCAACCGGCGGTCGATGATCCCGGAAGCGACAAAATGTCCTCCCGGTTTTAACACCCGGTGCAAGTCCGGGATCAGTTTGACGATAATATCAGCGATAATATTGGCCACCACCAGATCATATCGTCCCGACGTATGTGCCTTGAGCAAGTCGCCTTCAATGAATGTGACCCGGTCGGAAACCTGGTTTAACTCTGCATTTTCCCGGGCAACCCTCACGGCCACCGGGTCAATGTCCGATCCTACAACCCGCCTGGCGCCCAACTTGGCTCCGACAATCGCCAAAATCCCGGAACCGGTCCCCAGATCCAGCATGTCCAAAGGCCTGTTGATCTCCTCCTGCAGCAGCTGCACACACAACCGGGTGGTCGGGTGAGTCCCGGTCCCAAAGGCCATCCCCGGATCCAAAGCGATCATCACTTCATCCTCAGTGGGCATATAATCTTCCCAACTGGGCTTAATCACCACCCGCCCGATTTTCTCCGGCTTATAATACGCTTTCCATGCATGGGCCCAGTCTTCTTCATGAATCTGGCGCAATTTAAATTCGGGCTCTTCACCGCAACGTTGACGGAAAGTTTCCTTCAACTGATTCAGCTTCTCTCCCAGCCGATCATCCACCGGAAAATAAGCCCGGACCGCCGGAGGCTTTTGAACCTGTTGCAGCAATTCGTCGCTGAAAACTTCATCCGCCTCAAACTCGCGGACATCAAGAACGGCCGGATCATCGAATACGACGCCCCCGGCGCCGGCTTCCTGCAAGAGATCGGCCGCAACTTCAAAATACTCCGGATCTATCGCCACGGTCAATTCGCACCATACTAAATCTGCCATGTTTCCTCCAATATTTTATATTTGCTGATCATGATAGTGGTACACAGTGCACAGCTTCATCCTGATATGAGGGCCTGATGTCATTTTCCCTTTACACTATTGAACTGCCAACTATCCCAAAGGCCAACTGTCTCAATTGTCAACTGTCCCAACTGTCAACTGATTTAAAGTCTCCCCTGCCGTTTCAACCGTTCATAATATTTCCGGGGCGACAGGCCGTAATATTTGGTAAACGCCCGGACGAAACAGGAATAATCGGAAAAACCACACCGGGCGCTGGCCTCCATAAACGGATACCCTTTAAGAATGAGGGCATGTATTTTCCGAAGGCGTTTTTGCAATATATAATGGTGGACGGCAAACCCGGTTTGCTCCTTAAAACGGTGCATCAGGGTATATTTGCTGAAACCAAAACGTTCCGCCAGCCGGTCAATGAGTAAATCATCGGCCAAATGCTCATCGATATAATCCACCACCCGGCTGATCTCCGTATCCTGCGGAAAAATACCATCCATTCCGGCGGCGAAGCAACGGTTTACCCAAACCAACAAAAGCATCAGGTAAGCATGGGAGGATATTTTACAGCCAAACTCCGAACCGGTATAAGCCTTTTCCAGGTTGTCCAAACAGTATTGCAAACGGGTCAAATATTCACCCTCAGGCCGCAATACATGGCGTTTTGATTCCGACGCCTGTTCGAAACAGGTTCGCAAATTGTTTCCGGGAAGGCTCAATTTCAACAAAAACGCCGGTTTTATCCCGACTTCATAATATTCGGTATTACCGGAATCCCCATCGGCTTTGGCAATATCATTCTCCGTCAGCAGCAACACATCCCAAGATTGCAACGGAAAGGTCCGGCCTTCGACGCGGAAAAGCAGATCTCCGTCAACCGGGACAATGACCCGACAATAATCCCGAAACAGCGCCTTCCTTACCGGTACGGATTCAGGGTCCGGATAATGAAAAAAGAAAAAATCTTCCCCATCATATCCGCGCTGCTCCCGGAGAGGACGGTTGTCCACTGAAATCACCCCTGGAAAGGTTTGGTCATTATGATTATAGAGGAATTTCACCGGAGGTTCAATCGTGTTTTTTAACGATAAATTCCGTATACTCTGCAATGAAAAACCTGATTTTCATCTAAAAACCGACAGGAATCCATTGCCAAAACGCGAATACTAGTGTTGTCATACGAAAGCCCATTGTAAATTTTCAGAAAGGATGATCCGATTGAAGGTTTTGGTTACCGGTGGTGCCGGTTATATTGGCAGTACCGTTTGTTCCGCATTGATCGACCACGGCCACGAACCTGTTATTCTTGACTCTTTGGTCACCGGCAGGCCGGAATTTGTGAAAGACCGAATTTTTTACCGGGGCGACATCGCCGACAAAGAGCTGCTGAAAAAGATCTTTGACGACCATCCCGAGATCCAACATACCATTCACTTTGCAGCTTTGATCCTGGTACCGGAATCCGTCCAAAAACCCTACGAATATTACTATGAAAACGTCGCCAAATCGCTGATTTTATTTAAAAACCTCCACGAACTCGGCCGGCCCAACGTGATTTTCAGCTCATCGGCTTCCATCTATGATGACGTCCCCGGATTTATGGTACGGGAAGACTCTCCCCTCAACCCGCGCAGCCCTTATGCGCGGACCAAGTACATGATGGAAATGGTCCTGAAAGATTTCTGCCATGCCTATGGCATGAAAGGGATCGCCCTCCGGTACTTCAACCCCATCGGGGCCGATCCCAAGATGCGTTCCGGGATTCACGCCCGTTTCCCCTCCCACGTCTTGGGGAAACTGGTGGATGTGGCCCTGGGCAAAGAACCGGTCTTTAAAATTACCGGGACCAACTGGGATACCCGAGACGGATCCGGCATCCGGGACTATATCCACGTCTGGGATCTGGCCATGGCCCACCTTAAGGCGTTGGAACGTTTCGAAGCCATCTTCGCCCGTCCCGAACAAACTGAGCCTTATGTAGCCATCAACTTAGGCAGCGGACACGGCGTCACCGTCAAAGAACTGGTTGCCGCTTTCGAGAAAGTCTACGGCCAGTCCATCAATAAAGTAGAAGCACCGCCTCGGGAAGGCGACGTGGCCGGCGCTTACGCCAATGCGGATAAAGCCTTGGAACTGCTTCACTGGAAGACCGAACTCACCATCGAAGACGGCATCCGCGACGCGCTGCAATGGGGAAAAATCCGGGAGACCATTCTAAAATTCGACGATTGATTCATCAGCGTTCCCGCATGATAAATCAAAACGAAAGAGGCCGTTTCCGGCCTCTTTTTTTCGCTTTATCGGA
>JAKOSX010000220.1 GCA_029776595.1 Bacillota bacterium
AGTACTTTTTCGCGCAGTTTGAAAAGTACAGCCGGGACGGGAATACCGAAGAATTGGTTCGTTTTATCTCTGCCAGTTTCCTCGATGGCGAGATCAAAGTCTATGACGGCAAAAAGTATCAACAGGTTAAATTCCGCATCGTCGACGGAAACAGTAATGGCTGTTTTAATGATTATGGAAAAGATTTAATCTATTTTGACTCCAATTTCGACGGGTTTTTCAAAAAGAAAGAAGGCCAGCCGTTGGCTGAATATTTCGATTTCAACGGACCGAATAATGAAAAACGTCAATTGCGTATGATTGTGGTGCCGCATCCGGCAAAGATCGCGGTGGTCGACAGTACCGTGGAAATTGACCGGAGCCAGCTGGAGGCCGTCTCCGATCAGCCGGAACCCGAGAAAGACGCGCCGCAAGGATAAGCAGATAACGACGACTCCCGAGGGAGTCGTTATTTTTTGGTTAAAGAATGTTTTTCCAAGTATCGCTGCGAAATCCACGGCGGAGGGCTTCCAGGGCGATGACATCAGTGGGCGGGATGTTGCCGAGGTTTACTCCGGGCCCAAATTGGCAGATGAGGGAGGCTTGCTGGTTTTTAAGCGGAGCTTCCCACATGATCTTCTCCAGGGGCAAAACCGAACTGATGGCCGCTAATTTTTCGGTTATAACGGCGCCGTGGCTGTCGTAGACCCCGATATTGGTTCCGGACTCCCGGGCTTCGATAATGACCCATTCTGCCCCGCATTCCAAATCTTCTTTAGCGGTTTGAACCAGGCGGTGCGGATCCGGTTGTTGCGCCGGATCTTTTTTCCCCACTTCCGTAATGACCTTAAATCCCCGTCCTAAAGCTTTGGCGATCAATTGTCGGCGTTCTTCGGGCGAAAGGGTGATGGTGCCATCGGAGATTTCCACCCATTGGATTCCCAGGGCGGACAATTGATCCAATACCCGATCCACCGTTTTTTCCCAAAAAGCGATTTCCAAAAAGGTTCCCCCCGGATAGACCGGAATGCCGAAATCCGCCGCCATGTGGATTTTCTTTTTTAGAATCGACGGGGGATATAAGGGCAGGGTACCGAAGGAAAGTTTAATGTAATCGATAAAATCGGCACCGGTTTCCAATATGTTGCGGGTTTCGGAGAGGGAAAGGCCTTTGTCCAGGATCATGGTCATTCCGGTGGTGCGCGGTTTCGGCGGGCGCCCTTTTAACGGCGGTGAAATCACTTGATCCCAACTTTTCATATTGATCACTCCCCGATTATTTTATGAACGGCTGGGATTTTGGTTCGTTTTCCCGCGGGGAAATTGGCGGTAGAATACATGAAGTCTTCTTGGGCGGAATATGAATGGTTTAAGGGAGTGAAGCCGATGATCCATGATAATCTGATGTTGTTGGCGATTTTGGCGTTGGGCTTGGCGTTCAATAATAACCTGGTTGCCGCCGGCGCCGGAAGTTTGTTGGTGTTGAAGTTGATTCGCCTCCAAACGGTATTGTTGTTGCTGGAGCGGCGGGCGCTGGACCTAGGGTTACTTTTCTTGCTTATTGCCGTACTGATTCCTTTTGCTTTGGATAAGGTCGGGGTGAAGGATATTTGGATGACTTTTCAAAGCTTACAGGGGATTTTAGCGGTGGTCGGCGGGGTGGCTGCGGCCTATCTTTGCGGACAGGGTTTGATATTGCTCCAGCTTCAGCCGGAAGTGGTAGTTGGCTTGGTGGTCGGGACGGTGTTAGGTGTTTCGTTGCTAAAGGGAATACCGGTGGGCCCGTTGGCGGCTGCCGGTGTTACCGCGCTGTTATTCAGTATCCTGGGTTTGGGTAAAAATCATTAACAGGGATGGTGAAGCAGGTTTGGAACAGGCAACATTGAATCATATGGCGGTTTTACGAATAATTTCCGGCCTGATGGAGATCGGGATTGCCATCCTGTTTCTCAAATCAGGCCGGGTGGATACGGCGTTGCGTTTAAACGCCTTTTTGGGGTTGATCGGTCCCCTGGTTTTCATTTTAGTCAGCGTATTAGGCATTGCGGCCATTGCTGTCAAATTATCTTGGACCAAAGTCGTCATCTTGGTTTTGGGATTAGCTTTGGTGTTGTTGGGGACCAAAAGTTAACTCGTTAAAAACTCATATTCCAACTGAGGAAGGCTTGAGTGAGCGTTTCTTGGTAATTACGCTCCACATCAAGACCGAATGCCAGTTGGTTGACGGGCGAAAATGATTTAATGATGCTGCTTCGCCAATGATAAGTGAGATCCGGCTGGTCATAGTTGACTACCGGGGTCAGGGCAATGATTCTGTTTTCCCAGATATATGTTGCACCCAAACGGTTTTGCAGCGAGAGTTCGAGGCCTTTCGAATTAGGTGTAAACCATTCGCGGTCAGTGCCGGACCGATGCGCCAGGCTGGAGTATGACGGCATAAACTGTGAAGCCAGATAAGCTGCTTTCATCTGGATATAAGCATCTTTCGACAGAGATTTACCGTAACTGATTAAAAATCCGGGCGTCCAGTCCACTCGGTAATCGGGGGATGCATCCCAATGAAACGAATACCATGCCATTTCGGCGCTGAGCTTCGCGTCGCCTTGGGTGAAAGCCGCATCGAAGCTGAATGCTTTTTCGCCGGTGATACCGTTGGGGACCAGATTGATACCCCAGATGACATTTTGGTCGGACCATCCCAGGCGGGCGGCGAAATAGTCTTCGCTATCAGCTACCTGGTCGGTGCCAGAAGAATATTCGGTGTTAACCCGGGAGTAAACGCCGATGATGTGATAATGCTCGGAAAAGCTCTTCTGAATTGCCAGACCTTCGATGGGATTGGAGAAAAAGTCGCTGATCAAACCCACCGGGCTGAAAGAGAAACGGAACCTGCCGAAATAGTTGAGACTGGACGGATATTCCAGACGGACGAAAGCCTCTTCCACCTGGAACGGCGTGGTCATCGGATAATTGGGAGAGTTCAGGCTTTGCCAGTTGACTCCCCAAGCACCGTCATGAGACGTTTTTAATGAGAACATCAGGTTGTTTTGGACATAAGCGTCGAAAAAAAGATCCAGATGTTGTTCAAAGTTAAATTTCGGCCGATCCGGAAGATTATCCAGATAAGTGTTGGTCTCCAGTGACAGGTTGCCGCCGATTTGAAAGCGGCCCCAGCTGGATTCCAAGGAATTAAAACGGTTAGTCAGATCGGCTAATTTTTTCTCCGTCGTTGAGCCGGCGGTCGAAGACTTGGCCGAAGCAGGAATCGTGAAAGAGAGAAGCATCATGATGGCCATCAGGGTGGACAGTGTTTTGAATTTACGCATAGGCACCCTCCGGTTTTAATAAAAGATTACCGGTTTATTTCGGTTGCCACGACAAAATACCTGCTAAAATGGACATTTAACATTTTTCCAAATGTGGCAAAAAAGAAAAGCCGATGAAATCGGCTTGAATATTGTCAGGTCGTTTTACCGATACTTGGGTCAGTATTGGTAAGCAGTGAGTTGTGAGCCGTCCGCCTTCTCTTATTCCGGCTTCAATGCCGCAAGGATGTGAGAAGGAGGCGCTCCAATGCCAGTTTGGTCACCGGCGGGCAAAACGTTCCAAACTTTTCTGATGGTACATTCTATGACGAAGGCGGTATAAAGGTGAGAAGGTTAGGGAGATTCCCTAACCTTGCCGGGTCATCAGCTCTTCCGCTTTTTCGATTAAACGACGGACGATGAGCCCCGACTCCCGGGTGGTGATGTTGCTGAAGTCATAATTGCCGTCTTGGACTTGAATACGGTCGGCAAACCCCAATTCTTTGGCAATCTCATATTTAACTTCATCGGAGACAATACTGCCGCGACGACCCAATGCGTTTCACCCCCCTTTAACTATAGTATTATCCGGACGGGGTTAAAACCTCAGGAAAATAAAGGCTTGTCTCTCGGAGAATTTGCCTAAGATCGGGCTTTTGCGGATAAGATATATAGATGGATGGATAATTCAGGAATATGTTGTTTTTCGTTGAATGCAAATATGTTATAATATATTGATATTATTTTGAGGGGAGAGCCTTGACGTCATGAAACATCTCCACTTTGTGGGAATCGGCGGAGCCCGTTTAAGGGGCTTGGCAAAATTATATCAAGACCGCGGTTACCGTATTTCCGGTTCCGATTGGCAGGATTCGCGGGAGATCGAGAGCTTACGGAAACGGGGGATCCCCATCAGTATCGGCCACTCGCCGGAAAATGTGATCGGCGCGGACCTGGTGGTTTATACCAATGCCGTCGGTAATGAAAATCCGGAGGTTTTGGAGGCGAAACGCCTCGGAATACCGACCATGGAGGGGGCGGAACTGTTAGGCCGGCTCATGGATGAGGTGGGCCAGGGGATCGCCATTGCCGGAACGCACGGTAAAACCACGACGACGGCCATGACGTCAATGGTATTGATCGAAGGCGGACTGGATCCGACAGTGTTCATCGGCGGTGAACTTAGCGCCTTGGGAGGTAACCACCGCACCGGAAAATCTCCGTATATGGTGGTGGAAGCCTGCGAATTTAAAAAATCGTTTTTGAAATTCCGGCCGAAAATTGAGTTAATTACCAATATTGACTGGGATCATCCCGATTGTTTTCCTTCTTTGGAGGATGTGGTCCAAACTTTTCGGGATTTTGTGGATTTGCTCCCTGCGGACGGCATGTTGGCGGTTTGGGGGGATGATCCCCGGGCGTTGGAATTAACCCGATATTATACAGGGAAAACCTTAACCTTCGGATATCAGGAGCATTTTGACTGGAGCGTCCGCGGGATCCGTCCGGTGAGCCCTCTGGGAATTGCCGCAGAGCTTTTTTATAGGGGAAAGCCTCAAGGCGAATTGGTATTGAAAGTCCCGGGCAAGCACAATATTCAAAATGCATTGGGCGCATTAACCATCGGAACCGAATTGGGAGTGGATTTGCCGGTGGCCTTGAAAACATTGGCGGAATTTACCGGCGTGAAGAAACGTTTTGAGATTAAAGGGGAATATGACGGCATCGTGGTGGTGGATGATTATGCCCATCATCCGGCAGCCATCCGTTTAACGCTGGATGCTGCCAGGAAGGCTTTTAAAGGCCGGATCTGGTGCGCTTTTCAACCCCATCTTTTCAGCAGGACCAAGTATCTGCTGCACGAGTTCGCCCAGGCGTTCGGTGATGCGGATGTGGTTGTCCTGGCCGATATATACGCGGCCCGGGAAGTGGATACCAAAGATGTCTCCAGTGCGGATTTGGCGGCTGAAGCCGGAAAATATCATCCGGATGTCCGCTATTTGGGTGATTTTGAAACCATTTACCATCACTTGAGGGACAATTTAAAGCCGGGCGATCTTTTGATTACCATGGGTGCGGGAGATATCTGGAAGGTGGGCGAACGGCTGCTTCAATCTCACTAAAAATTAAAAAATTGAAAGCCAAAGATTGGTTCTTTGGCTTTTCGGTAAGATGGATTTATAGCTGGATGACGAGCATGCCGCCTTCTTCCGAAAATTCATAACGGCGGTCTTCCACCGGAATTTTAAACCGGTTTAAAAACTTTTTGGCAATTACCATTTTAGTGGTCTTGCCTTGAATCTTAAACGAATCAAATGATTCGTTTTTAATGGGCAGAATACCGATTTTCCGGTTTTCCGGATCAAAGTATAATTCAACGTATTTGCAATCGCCGATAAATTTCTCGACGACCGGTTTGTAGAAGGCAAAACGTCCTTTGTTGTTGATTCCGATGGTTTTGGATGAAATTCCTTTTTTCATTCTTTCTCTCTGATATTTGATAAAAGCCACATAAATCCCCTCCGCAAGTTTTTATTTTTATTATTCTCTATCACAATATATAATCCTCCAAAATAGTAAAGAAAAGGAAAAACTGTTAAAAAATAATAATATTCGGCATTATTTTTTGCATTTGTACGGTTTATTGACGATAATTAAAGGATATTGTCTAAACAGTTCGGTTTTTAAGTTTTAAAGACAGGGGATGACGATGTATCGGACGAAGTTTGAAACGCCTTGGGGATGGGGAAGTTTGGCATGGAATGAGAAAGGGGTTACCGCGATACATTTGCCTGCGACGTTTCTGCCGGAGGATTGTGGGGACGAGATCCGGGAGGATCCGTTTGACGCCGTCGTGCAACTGCGGTATTATTTTGAAAAGAAATTAACCTCATTTTCCGTCCCGTTGGTATACCAAGGGACCGATTTTCAACGGGCCGTGTGGGAAGGGTTACGGCAGATACCTTACGGTGAACGGTGGAGCTATCGCCGTCTCGCCGAATTTATCGGCTGTCCCGGCTCCGCCAGGGCCGTAGGAAATGCTCTTCATATCAATCCGATTCCCATCATTATCCCCTGTCACCGGGTCATACGCGCAGACGGAAGCCTGGGCGGTTTCGGCGGAGGGATTTCGCTTAAAAAAGCGTTGCTGGAGTTGGAGGACAAAACGATAAACGATTTGAGGAGGTAACTCTTGGCCTTTCGTTATTTGCTGCTTGATTTGGACAATACGTTGTACCCCAAAAGTTCCGGGTTGTTGCCTGCGGTTGACGGAAAAATCGACGCATATATTCAGTTGAAATTGGGCTGGGATGCGCAGAAATTAACGGTGATGCGGCGGCAATATTGGAAGGAGTACGGGACCACATTAAGCGGAATGATTGTCCATCATGGTACGGATCCGGAGGAATATATCCGGATGACGTATGATCTGGATGTCAGCCGTTATATCAGTGCCGATGCCCGGCTGGAACAGACATTGCATGCCATCGAACTGCCGAAAATCGTATTCAGCAACAGCCCGCGGGAATATGTGGAACGAGTGTTGAAAGTCCTCGGTATCGATGGGCTGATTGAGGCGGTGTATGACATTCGTTTCTGCAATTATTTTGGAAAGCCCAATCCCGACAGTTATCGGAAGGTCCTCTCCCATTTACAGGCCAGCGGCGAGGAGTGTATCTTTGTCGATGACTCCCGCGTCAATGTGATAGGCGCCGAAGCCGTGGGGATGACGGCGGTATGGCTGACCGATTCGCCGGGTGATACGGCGTGGTCCATTGCCCAGATTTATGATTTGCCGCAATGTCTGGAAAAAATCCGTCAAGCCCGGTTGTCGGCTTAACTTAAAGCCTGTTATATTTTCGCGCCAGACGTAAGAATTTCCGTTTGTTTCGGCTGTCCAGGGCCGCGTTAATTTGGGCCATCAATTCTTTCATTTCCATCTCGCGTTTGAAAGCTTCGGTCCATAATGACAGTTCGAAGTCGATTAAAATTTGTTGGCCCAGGGAAGACTCCAATGTGACCGGAGATTCTTCGATGACGGTATGGAATGATTCGCAGCTCATCCGATCCGGAAAGTATAGCGTTAAATATAATGGAGATTCTTTAAGTAGTTGCAGGCGATCGATAATCATCTCCGGATCGGTAACGGTGCTGTTAAAGGTTTTCAGGATAAACGGCGGCATCCCGGTTCCGGTGGTGGAAATAACCAGCAACGGGCGGAGATAGGAACCGTCCATGACCAGATGGATACGGGAAAGATATTCTTCGTTATCGGCAAGTAGCAAGAGGAGTTGCTTGGAACCCTCGGAATCGAAGGGGTAATTCTCAATAAACCAGTGGAGAAAGTTTCTTTTAGCCCATGTACTGACGGTTTTTCTGGTCATCGATAACCTCTCACTCTTGATGATTTATTACCATATTATTCGGATGAAAATCTTGAAATACCAAGAGACAAATATTAACATTTTCTAAATTTATGAAAGGATGGTATGGTATGAAGGATCCACGTTTGGATAAAATGGCCCACGGTCTGATCCATTACTCTGTCGAGCTAAAGCCGGGGGAGAAGATTTTAATCGAAGTAATTGATTCCGGGATACCATTGGCATTGGCGGTGGTTCGTGAAGCCTATCGGGCCAAGGGGGTACCCTTTGTTTTGGTCCGGAATAAACAGTTGGACCGACAATTGATGTTGGAAGCCACCCGGGAGCAATTGGAGCGGCAGGCTGAATATGAATTGGTCCAGATGAAAGAGATGCAAGCCTACATCGGGATCCGTGCCGCCGAGAATTCCAATGAGACGGCTGATGTCCCGGCGGAACAACAACAAGCGTATATGAAGTATTATATGCGGCCGGTGGTGGACCAGCGAGTGAATCATACCAAATGGTGCATTATGCGGTATCCGACGCCGTCCATGGCCCAATCAGCTTCCATGAGCACCGCAGCCTTTGAAGATTTCTATTTCGATGTGTGTACGTTGGATTACAGTAAAATGGAGAAGGCGATGCAGCCTTTGAAAGAGTTGATGGAACGGACGGATCAGGTGCGGATTACCGGGCCGGGGACGGATCTGACTTTCTCTATCAAGGGG
>JAKOSX010000221.1 GCA_029776595.1 Bacillota bacterium
CGACGAAGCACCCCGTGTTTTTTACCGGTTACTGCCGGTGTCCATTTCTTCTGGCGCTCCGACAAGATCCGGGCAACCTCTTCCGGTGGCATCTCCTGCCCCTTAAAGCCGATGACGTCCAACCGCCGGTTCGGCAAATCAACCAGAATCAGGTCTCCGGTCTCAATCAAGCCGATGGGCCCGCCCAAAGCAGCCTCCGGAGCCACATGCCCGATGCACAGGCCGCGTGTGGCACCGGAATACCGACCGTCAGTGATCAGAGTGACCGAAGCCGAAAGTTCCGGAACGGAAGCCAAGGCTTCGGTGGTCATAAACATCTCCGGCATCCCCGAACCCCGCGGTCCCTCATTGCGAATCACGACAATATCATTGGGCTGAATGGTCTTCTCAACCAAAGCTTGATAGGCCAAATCCTCCGATTCAAAGACTTTCACCGGCCCTTTCTTCACCAGCTCGCTGGGTTTGACACCGGCTGCCGCATACTTGATGACCGCCCCTTCCGGAGCCAAGCTTCCCCGGAGAATGGCCACGGAACCTTTTTTCGTATTGGTTTTCGGATCCCGGATAATATCCGAGACGGAAATCCGATGATTGGCCAGATATGACTGAACCCGTTGGAAATACCCGTCTCTTTGCAGGTCTTCCAGATTTTCTCCCAACGTCTTTCCGGTCACTGTCATCACCGACAAATCCAGGTGATCCCGGATTAGCCACTGAATCATGGGAATTCCTCCGGCATACCAGAAAAATTGGGTCGGGAATTCGCCGCTGGGTTGCAGATTGGTGAGATACGGTATCTCCCGATTGGCTTCATCAAACAATTCCAAAGGCAAATAAATTCCGGCCTCGTGGGCAATGGCCGGCAGATGCAACAACGCGTTGGTAGACCCGCCGATGGCCGCATGGACTTTGATGGCATTGGTGAAAGCCGCCAGGGTCAAAATCTCGCTCACTTTGATCCGTTGCTGGATCAAATTAATGATGGCTTTTCCGGCCTGCCGCGCTTTACGGTGTAATTCCTGATAAAAAGCAGGAATCAAAGCCGACCCGGGCAAAGCCAACCCCAGTGCTTCCGACATACACTGCATCGTACCGGCAGTTCCCATAAACGGACACGCTCCGCAGGTGGGAGCGGACGTCAGGCAAAACTCCCGGATTTCCTTCTCAGTAATATTCCGCTGGTGCTCCCGGAGGGAAATGTCTCCGCCGATGGCAATGGTGGTCAATTCGGGGCCGGAACCCATGGTACCTCCCGGAATATGAATTGCCGGTATGTTTAACCGGGCCATGGCCATTAAATGGGCCGGAATCGACTTATCGCAACTGGAAACCATAATCGCGCCGTCCCAGGGGATCACCGATCCGTGCAATTCCACCATATCGGCAATGACTTCCCGGGAAGCCAAAATATAATTCATGCCCGAATGCCCCTGCGCCCAACCGTCACAAAGGTCAGTCACATGGAAGTGGGCCGCTTTTCCGCCGGCCTCCATGACCCCCATAGCTGCAGATTCGCTCAACTCTCCCAAATGGACGCTTCCCGGATGGCTGTCGCCGTAAACATCATCGATAAAAACCTGGTATTTAGTTAAATCTTCCTCTGTCCAATCCATCCCCAAACGCAAAGCGTCAAATTGTCGCCAACGGTTGCGGACCTTTTGCGTCCGGCTCACGCTCTGTTGCCAACCGCCCATAATTAACCCCTTCTTCGTTTTTATAATGTATTACTTACGTTATCGTCATATTTCGTGAATATATTTAAAAATCATTTTGACAAATTCTTTAAAGTTCATTGCTCCGTTTCTCCCCGGACATCTTCATATTTGGAACCGGCAACGCATAAGGATTACCAACAACCAGCGAAAGGGGTATCCCCATGCGTTTTTATTATGCGGAAAGAACCCTGCACCGGGCGTTAGACAAAGCCAAATTTTGGAAAACCCATGAACATGAACACACGGCAGTCATTCGTACCGTCGTCCCCAACCTGGAATCGCATTTCACAGAGGTTTTAGCCCGTTGGGAAGAAGTCTTCGCCCGGACCGAAGGGGCCGTTGTCCGATACATCGAACTTTTCAACCGTTCCGGCCATGAAATCAGCCATACCGCCGAAGGTGAAATCTTACAATTACTCCACTGCAGCCTTCACCAAAGCCGGGACTTCATCGCTTTTCTCGGACAACTGCTCAATGAAAGCCCGGCCGTACAAAACAATCCTACTGCGACGACGATAATCCATCATATCCGCCGCGAATCCGAATACTACATCGGCATCATCCAGGCCGTGCTGGACCATTATTTGTCCCGCTGATTGAAAATATAAAAAGGCTGATCTCTCCCGAATCAGCCTTTTTCATCCCGATGAAACTTATTCATATTGGAAAGCGGCACCCAACGTCCCCGGGCCGGTATGAACCCCGATAACCGGTCCGACCTGAGTTACGATGGAAGCCGGTATTTGGAAAGCGTTTTCCAAAGCTTCTTTAAGACCGGCCGCTGCCTGGGAGGCGGCACCGTGGGCTATCGCCATCTTCACCGCTTTTCTCCCCTTCGCCAAATCCTTAAAACCCTGAATCATACTTTTAAATGCCTTCTCCTGGCTGCGTACCTTGTCATAGGTGTGGTACACTCCGTCATCGCCCACCCGGATCAACGGCTTAATATTGAGGATCGACCCCATTAACCCCTGCACTCTGCCGATGCGGCCGCCTTTTTGAAGATATTCCAAAGTATTTACGGTAAACATGGTTTCAATATTTTGCCGGGCTTTGGCTAAGGCCTGTACCACCTGATTGGCTTCAAGTCCTTCCCGGATATGCTTTGCCGCTTCCTGCACCATCAAAGCCATACCTAAACTGATGGTCTTGGAATCCACAATGTGAATCTTTCCTTTCAGGCTTTCAGCTGCAATACGGGCAGCATTTAAGGTTCCGGACAAACCCGAAGATATATGAATGGATATAATTTCCTGGTATTCCTGGAGCAGCCTCATATACAGTCGGCGAAAATCCTCCGGTGACGGCTGGGAAGTTTTCGGTAAATGCTTGGCACCGGCCAAACGGGTATAAAATTCATCGCCGGTAATCTGGTGATCCAATAATTCTTCCTCGTCGAACCGGACCTTCAGCGGAATGACATGAGCATCACAACTCTGCCGGAATTCCTGGTTTAAATCAGCCGTGCTGTCCGTGACTAAAGCAATCTTTTTCATATTCAAATTTTACAACCTCTCGATCATCTCAATTCAACACTTATGAATTTAATCATATCACGTTTTCATCAGAATAGATAGTCATTTTAAAGGAGACAGTTTCTTACTATGTTACATAATTAAGCAAAATGCAGTACCAGAGCCACTGCGATCACCCCATAAGTCCACAAACATCCAAAAATCCGCCGGTCCTCTCCCATTACCCGCACCGTATCCCTGGCACCAACGGCCCTGCCGGAATCGGCCTTAAATCGAACATTAGGGAATTTCTGTTTAGATCCCCATCAACCCGAGGTTTTAGCGGGTATTGCCCGGGAAACACTAAACGTTGAAGATGCGGCAAAGGAGGTGAAATCATGGGCTTTATGGATTTTCTCCGACGGATATTTGCCGTCAACACCTACAATCAGGAATTCGGTTATTTGGATGCGGAGCCTAATTTACAGCCCGACAGCGATGATACGGGAGGATACTCCAAATCCCAGTTCATGCCGAAACAGTATTCTTATCTTCGTTTTGAAATCGGTAGCGATTTTGACGCTTCATACCATCCCGAGGAATCCATCCGCATTGATTATGACGGTTTATTAAAAAATTGCGGCGCCGATGCCGTTTATCTTCATTATGCCTTTGATAACTGGGATTACCATACGATTCGCACTGAACGGATGAACCGCGATGAAGACGGGCGGTTTACATTAACCATACCGACCCGCGGCCACCGGGAAATAAACTATTGCTTCAAAGATTCCGCCGACCATTGGGACAATAACAACGGTTGGAACTGGTCCGTCAAATTCAACCAAAAGCATTAG
>JAKOSX010000222.1 GCA_029776595.1 Bacillota bacterium
ATGTTACTATACTCAATCATTTTATCTAACTACGCTTCAGATTCTACACAAATAATCTCAAAGTTATTAAGAACTATCATCCTAATCGTCGTATTCGGCATATTTATTTGAGGTTATGCTGATGGAGTTTGGTTATGTCGAAAATATTTTCATCGCAAAAGATATTATCGTAACTAATAAGCCCTATGTAGAAATGCTTCCGGTAACCTTTGAACCGAATTTCTTATTGACTCCGATGGCGACGGAATTTTGGAACTCCTGGTAAAAAGCTGTTATTACGAAGGTGTCGGATATCTTTTATACAAGCGGAACGGTAGTGAATTTGAATGCGTTCTGAAAAATGGAATCGGAGCATAAGCAAGCCACAATAACACAAAAAAGCTGGTGAATCCCAATAGAATTCACCAGCTTTACTTCATAATTCAAACTCTTACTCTCCCTGCGGCTGTTTCTCTGCTGCCCCTTCATCCTCCAAAATGATCTCTTCCACTTCGGACAGGAGTACTTCTCTCTTATCCCCGTTTTCAAATTGAACCACCAGTGTTTCCCTTAACTGGTTGGTCTCAATAATCTTACCTTCCCTGCAGTCCACCCGGACTTTACTGCCGACCAACGGCAGATCCGCCTTGGTATCCCGGTAACCGGAGGATTCAAATTTCAGACAACACATTAACCGGGAACAAATACCGGAAATTTTAGCCGGATTAAGCGACAGATTTTGCTCTTTAGCCATCTTAATTGAAACCGGCTCAAAGTCCCCTAAAAATGTAGCGCAGCACAGCGGACGGCCGCAAGGACCGAGGCCACCGATCATTTTCGCTTCATCGCGGACACCGATCTGCCGAAGCTCGATCCGGGTCCGGAAAACGGCAGCCAAATCCTTGACCAACTCCCGGAAGTCCACCCGCCCGTCGGCGGTAAAATAGAAAATAATCTTACTCCGGTCAAACGTATATTCCACGTCAATCAGTTTCATATCCAATTTATGCTGTTCGATCTTTTGCTGGCAAATGACCAATGCTTTTTTCTCTTTTTCCTTGTTTTCCTGGAGTTGGACATGGTCTTCCGGAGTCGCGATCCGCAGAACATTTTTCAGCGGCAGCGTCACCTTATCTTCCCCCACCTGTTTGGGGCCAATCATCACTTGCCCGAATTCAATGCCCCGGGCAGTTTCCACAATCACATAATCCCCAGGTTTCACCTCGATCGATTGAGGATCAAAATAATAAATTTTACCCGCTTGTTTAAAGCGGACTCCTACCACGTTAAAAACCATTCAATCCGTTCCTTTCAAAATGATCCTATGATTTATCCCTGCCTTAAATTATATTGTACCTGAAATATACGATTCGGTAACCATAAAAATTATTATTTTTAAAAATTCTCCCGGGAATCCGGATTATGAAGCATAAAGCCTTTTCATAGTTATAAAAAAGTCATCCAGCAACAGCCGGACATTGACATTATACTCACACATGACCAACAATTCCGCCACTTTCCCCAGAGCCTCTGCGGCCCGGCGGACGGAATCTGGATTGTCCAAGCGAATCAATTCCTGGCGGAGTTCCGTCTCCCATTGCCGCAAAATCATTAAAATATCCTTCCGGTCCTTCTTTTCCAACTCTTCGTCGAATTTAAACAATGAAATCAAATCCAGACGGATCAATTCAGCGATGGGCCGAATATAGGAAACCGAATGATCCCCGGGTTCTCCCAAGGCTAAACCGGGTAAACCCTGACTGGCCGCACTGCGCTCCTGTGCCTCGGCAGGGCTGTAGCCCAATTCCAAAAGACGTTGCTCAATTTCCGCAATGGAAACCGGGAACAAATGATAAACCTGGCAACGGGAGCGTATGGTAGGCAAAATGCTGTCGGCCCTAACCGCCACAAACATAAATATGATCCCCGGCGGAGCTTCTTCCAACAGTTTTAAGAAACTATTGGAAGCCACATCCGTCAATGTTTCGGCTTCCGGGAAAAAATATATTTTGCGCTTCCCCATGACCGGACTCAAATAAGCATGGTGCTGAACCTGACGGATCTGATCAATTTTAAGCGTATTCCCCTCCGGCTCCACAACAATAAAATCCGGATGCACACCCCCGTCAAAACGGCGGCATGAAGGGCAGCTACAGTTTTCGTCCATTCCGCCCTCTTCGCAAAGCAACCGCTTGGCAAAGGCCTTAGCCAACGTTTTCTTTCCCACTCCGGCAGGCCCCAACCACAGGTAAGCATGTCCAACCCTTCCGGCAGCCAACGCTGAGGTCAAAGATTTAACAACTTCGCCGTGTCCAATGATTTTCTCCAATATCTCCCATGCCACCCATCTTACCAGTATAAATCGATTAATAAACCCCGGATCTCGTCAAGCTTGCCCACCAAGTCGAGTTGTTTTTTTTCCTGATCGATGACGGAGTCGATCAATTCCTCAAGGGAAGCATTTATCCGTTTAACGATCACATAATTCTTCCGGTTCCCGAAGCGGTCCCACAATGTCTCTTCCTCCAGGGAATAAGCCTGGCCAATGGCTTCCTTCATGAAAGACCGTACCAATTCGACATAACGTTTAATCCCTTCCGGTGTCGGCCGTTTTTTCAACTCCTGGCTTTGCGCATCGATCTTCTGTAATAACTCGGAACATATTTGCTTTTTTTGCTCGATCACCGAATCTTTTAAAACCGTTTCAAACGATCCGGCCGCTGAATCGGCGCCTCGAGACGTCAACTGTTTCGAACTGCTGATCATGGTGGAGTCTACCGGTTTGATCTTCAACGTTGTTCCTCCGTTATCATCTTAAATTTTGATAAAATCGGCTACTTCAAGCACAAACACCGTGGCTCCACCAACCGTCACTTCGACCGGTGCCTGCATATAGTTGTTCATGGACGGACCCACCGAAGCCAACGGAGTCACTAACTGCTTCCGGGTCTGACATGTCTCTTTGATAATCTCCATCACTTCGCCCACTTTTTCGGCGGGAACCCCGATCATCAAGGTTGTGTTCCCCTGACGCAAAAATCCCCCGGTACTTGCCAATTTAGTCGCTGAATAATGATGTTCCGTCAATGCTTTCAATAACTTATGCACATCCTGATCCTGCACCATTGCAATGATCATACGCATATGCAACACCCCCGTTCGGATTTCCCAAACGTTATATATTCAACCTCTGCTTCAATATCTCCATGACCTCTCGGTGAATCGCTTCAACGGACCGTTCCTCCGATGCGATCCGGACAAACCTGGGTTCTGACTGGGCCAGCTGAATAAAACCTTCCCGGACTTTCCGGTGAAAAAGCACCTCCCGGGACTCGATTCGATCGGCTTCCGCCTTATGCTGACGGCCTTTGACCCTTTCCAACGCTTTCTCGACGGACACATCGATAAAAAAGGTCAAATCGGGCATCAATCCGTTCACCGCCATCCGGTTTACGGTTTGAACCGCCTTCACATCCCAGCCGAGACCATAACCTTGATATGCGATACTGGAATCGATAAAACGGTCGGAGATGACAATCTTGCCTTCGGCCAACGCCGGTTTGATTAAACTCTCCACGTGTTGAGCCCGGGATGCTGCATAAAGCAATATTTCGGCCATCGGCACCAACGGCTCCGTGGTCGGCGTTAAGATAACCCGGCGAATCTCCTCAGCCAACGGCGTACCTCCCGGTTCCCGGGTCAGAATCACAGAATAGCCTTTTTGGGACAATTCCTCTTTTAATTTTAATGCCTGAGTGCTCTTCCCGGAGCCATCCAAGCCCTCAAATGTAATTAAATAACCTTTAGTCATCATTACCCTCGATGCAGCTAATCTTTATTTCACCCCGTCCATTCATCCCCCGGACTGTCCCACCGGCTGTTTGAATGTCCCGCAATACGCTGATCATTTCCGCGGTAATCCGTTCCCCCGGCCCTACCAGCGGAATTCCCGGCGGATACGGGGCAATCACTTCAGCAGCAATACAGCCGACCGCCATTTCCGGGGTCACCGTCCGAGTCTGCGCAAACGCAATTTTCCTGGGAGCAATCTCCACCGGGCCCACCGGCATCCGAAATTCCAATGGAAAACGCCGTTTTTCCCCTGTGATGCGACAGGCCATCCGTTGAAAGGCTTCAGCCAATTGCCGGAGATCCGCCACCGGCTGCCAGGGCGGACACAACAAAGTGACTTGATTGAAATCAGCGTATTCAGCCTGAATATTGTACTCTTCCCGAAGCATCCGGTCAACCTCGTACCCGGTCAACCCGGCATCCAACCAGGAACAACTCAACCGCCACGGATCGACGATCCGTTCCCCGTGGGCCGTATCTCCATCCTGCAACACCCGGATTCCCGGCAGTGAGGCAAGGCTCCGTTTCAACTCCGTCATTTGCTCCAAGGACCGGTTAAACAGCGTCCGTCCTTCCCCTGCCAAATAGGCCCGGTTTAAATCCAGTGAAGCCATGAATACAAAAGAAGGGCTGGTAGTGGAGATCCATTGCAAGCTCCGGGCGATTCTTCCCAGATCAACCCGGGGTCCCTTTATATGTAGAAAACCGGTCTGCGTCAGGCTCCCTAAAAATTTATGGGTCCCCTGAATCCAAAGGTCGGCTGCAATAAATGCACTGTAATCCGGTTTCCCCCACCATTCGAAATGTCCGCCATGGGCTTCATCGATGATTAAAATGCGATCTCCGATGACTTGCCGAATGGCATTGACCCGGGTAGCGATCCCTTGATAGGTAGGGTTGGTCAAAATTAGTCCTTTCGCTTCCGGATGGTCTTTCACCGCCTGTTGCAGCGCAGCCAAATTGACCCCTTCCGGCAGTCCCCAGCCGGGAACATAATCGATGTCAATGTAGATCGGATATAAATCCGCCAGAATTAACCCGTTATATACTGAACTATGACAATTCCGGGCAACGAATACCCGATCTCCGGGGTTAAAACAACCCAACATGGACGCATGCAACCCTTGGGTCGCCCCCTGGACCAAAAAAAAACTTTGATCAGCATGATAGAATTCAGCAGCCAACCTTTCGGCGTCGGTTTTCGCCCGTTCCCAATCCAGACCGGACAACTCGGTTAAGTCGATACGGAGCAAATCCTCCGGCTGCCAACCATCTCCCCAGCTGATCCCGCCCCGGTGCCCCGGAGTATGAAACCCCGTCTTCCCTTGTTCCAGGTAACGGAGAAGCTCGAAAAAAAACGGGGTTAAATAACGTTCTGCCTGGTTTTTCATTGTATTTAAAAATTCGACACCGTTGATGGTATTTCCTTTTTTATTTCAATTTAGGGCGTTGGTTTCAAGATATAGCGCACTGTACACAGTACAACTCTGGTACGGGGCGAGGTCATGGGTATGGATGTTGGAAGGAGCGCATAGTGTTCCTATCGCGATCCATCACCTAGTACCCAGCACCTAGAACCCAGTATCCCAGATTTGTCTTCCATCCCTTCCTACTGGTCCTGACTCCTATATATAAATATAAATAAAAACAGGCATCACGATTTACCTGTTTTCGCCAAAATCATCGGCCAGATGATTCCATATTCTGTGGAAAACGCCGACCCAGTACGGATAATTCCGATGATGCGCTTCGGTGGCTACGACATCTGCCTCACAATCAGCGCAAAGCGATATATCTAAAATCCTTAACCCTTCACCATCCAACCTCCCGCAACCGGAACAACAGCGGATATGCATCCCGATACCTCCGCTCCGCTAGGAAATGATCTGTTTTAACTCTATTCGGAGCAGAACCTCTTCGTGTATGTCCCGATGCAAAAATTACAGCTCAATTAGGTAACGAGCGGCTAAAAGCGCAATCAGCCCCGGAATTCCCAAAAAACCTACAAACAACGAATTAAAAGGGTTCAATGGGATTTCCAGGGCAACATATTGAGCCAACACATTAAACAAATACATCCCGGCCGCTCCCAGAGCGCCTAGAAAAAAGACACCGAACAAAAAATAAAGCGGCTTCCACAAACTTTTCCCGAGAAGATAAAGCAAAAGTAAAGCCGTAATATACACAAAAATTAATCCTGAAAACATAAAAACACCCCCAGTCGCTAAATTCTATTTGGGGATGTCTTCTTTTAGACCGCCTTTCGGCAAAATCTACGATGACTCGCTGTAAATAAACCGTTCCGCATTTAACCCGATTTCCCGGGCTCTTTTCAATAAGTAAGTATACTTCTTTTCAGTGGCTCCCATATAATAAATGGCGTGGTCAATCAAGTCCGGATCCGTTACATTATTAAAATAAATCTTGGCATAAGTCCATTCCCGGCGCGCCTCTTCCAACAAATCCAACAAATTATCATTGACGTATCCAAACTGAATACTATCCCACTGAAACGCCGCAAGAAATTTTTTGAAAAAATCCCTCCAATTATGCGGCTGATGCCGGGTAATACTTCGCATCATCATCACCTCATTTGATTTCACATGTCACCGTTCCGAAAGGAGCGGCTCTTCCTTCAGTATGATCCAAATGAGGCAGATTTATACATTAAATGTCAACCCGGCCTTCCAAAGCTTTACTCAAAGTTATTTCATCGGTATATTCCAAATCGCCGCCGACCGGAAGCCCCCTGGCCAGCCGGGTTACCCGGATACCCAACGGCTTGATAATCTTGCTCAAATACAAAGCAGTGGCTTCGCCTTCCACATTGGGGTCGGTGGCAATCACCACCTCGGTATACGAACCGGTTTGAAGCCGGGAAAGCAATTCTTTAATCCGGAGATCGTCAGGGCCAGTGCCTTCCAGAGGAGATATGGCGCCCCCCAACACATGATATTGTCCCTTAAACACCCGGGTCCGTTCCAGTGTAATAACATCTTTCGGCTCTTCCACCACACAAAGCATTCCGTTGCTCCGGTTGGTATCGGCGCAAATCGGGCAGACGGAACTTTCGCTTAATTGCCCGCAAATCTCGCAAAATCCGATTTTATGTTTGGCTTCCAGCATGGCTTCGGCAATTTTGCCGACTTCGCCTTCAGAAAGCGTCAAAATATAAAAAGCCAGCCGCTGGGCGGTTTTAGGCCCAATGCCGGGTAATTTGGACAACTCATGAATTAAACGGGTCATTGCATGGGGATATAACATCGGTTGCTCCCTGAATTAAAATAAATTCGGCATCCCCGGAATTTTCAGTTGACCGGTAATCTTAGCCATATCTTCATTGGCCATATCCTGGGCCTTTTTAATCGCTTCATTCATCGCAGCTACCACCAGATCCTGCAACATCTCCACGTCGTCGGCATTCACCACTTCCGGGTCGATAAACACTTGTTTAACCTCTAATTTGCCACTGATCTCTATCTTAACGGCGCCTCCGCCTGCTGTCCCTGTCACGGTCTTATTAGCCAGTTCTTCCTGAATTCGGGCCATTTCAGCCTGCATTTTCTGAATCTGTTTCATAGCTTGTTGCATATTCGGTACCATCGTTGATATCCTCCTTTATTCCATTTCCATTCACACTAAATCGGTTCGGCTTTGCCCCCAAACAAAGACATCGCTTGTTTTAAAGCATCCGGTATCTCCGTTTTTTCGCCGGACGGCGGCTCCGGTTTTTCCGGTGCGCTTTGGGGTACACATGCTATTTTAACCGGACGCCCGTAAGTATTCAACAAAATATTCTCCAACAGTTCCTTGTTTTGTGGAAGTGCCAGGTTTTCAAGGTGAAATTTTAAGTTAGCCGGAAATTCCACAATCAATTGGGAACCGTCAAACTTTACCGGCTTGCCCTCTTGAATTAATGCAGCAACCGTCCTCTTCCTGCTTTTCACATTCTCAAGGAACCCTTCCCAGTCAAAATCCTGGATATCGGCGGCCCCTCCGCCACTGACAGGCGGTCCGGATGGTTTGGCATTAACCGAAGCAACTGCAGTCGAAGCCGGTTTAGAAGCCACAGCAGCCGGAGGAGTCTGCGAAGGCCGCGGGACTTCGGCCGAGCGGGGAACCGAATGGACGGCAATTTGGCCGCTCCGGACCATCTGTTCCAACCGTTCCAGCCGGGCCAATACATCGCCGGCCCTCTGGCCGGTGGTGAGTTTAATCAAAGCCAATTCCAGCGGCAACGTGCTTTGGAAGCTCTTTTTTACGTCATTGGTAGCCGTTGCCAATGTTTCAATGATCTCAATATACTGATCCACGCTGAAACGACGGTTTCCTCCCGAAGTCAGAGAGGCGAGCAATTGGTCGCGGAAATACTCCACCAGGCTTTGGCCGAACTGAAATAAATCCTTACCGTCCATGCAGACGTCATCCAATAATTTTAAAGCCGCCTTCGTATCCCTTTTCTCTATCGCCTCAGCCAGTTTCTCCAATTCTTCTTGATCGATCAAACCTAAAATCGCCCGGACATCCGCTTCGACCAACCGTCCGTCACTATGAGCGATACATTGTTCCAGCAAGCTTAAGGCATCCCGCATTCCGCCTTCGGCATGTTTGGCAATTAACTGCAATGCCTTCTCCTCGGCATCGACATTCTCAGCAGCCAGAATGGTCTTTAACCGGCCGACGATTTCATCCATGGTAAACCGTTTAAAGTCAAAACGCTGACAACGGGATAAAATGGTCAACGGCAACTTATGGACTTCAGTGGTAGCCAAAATGAATACCACAAATTGCGGCGGTTCTTCCAACGTTTTGAGCAGGCCATTAAATGCTTCCATCGTCAGCATATGAACTTCGTCGATGATATAGATTTTATATTTGCCCTCAGCCGGCGTAAATTTGATTTTTTCCCGCAAATCCCGGATTTCGTCAATACCCCGGTTGGAAGCGCCGTCGATCTCTAAAACATCCAAAAAAACGCCTTCATTTATCCGCTGGCACGCGGAACATTGATCGCACGGATCCACCCCATGGGGAGATTCACAATTGAGCGCTTTGGCAAAGATCTTGGCCGTACTGGTTTTCCCGGTTCCTCGAGGCCCGGTAAATAAATAAGCATGGGCAATGCGACCGGTAGCAATCGCATTGGACAATGTGGTGACCACATGTGCCTGTCCGACAAAATCGGAAAAACCCCGCGGCCGCCAACGTCGGTATAGAGCTTGATAATCCATTATTTCCTCCTCATTCACTGTCATGTGAATATTCGCTATCTTTGACCCAAACTCCTTTACCAATCATCATCCAGCAGCGAGGTTCATAAAAAATTGCGGTGCTTTCACCGCAATAAACCATAACACATAAGTAAGCCGGTTACGACATGTAACCCTATATTTCCGGCCAGCGCCGGGATGATCTCCGGCACTGTCTCCCGATAACGGCGTAGCCGAAGCATGATCCAGCAGGCCAAGGGTATGGTTAAATAGGAATAAAGGGCATGGACGGGAAGCTTTCGGGTTAATACACAAGCCAATAATGTCAGGTATGCCATCACGACGGAAGCCAGGTAAACCAAAGCGCCCTTCTGGATCCCTAAGGATACGATCCAATTTCGCTTTCCGCACTCACCGTCCGCATGAACATCAGGAAATTCATTGAGAATGAGAACTCCCATAATTAAAAAGCCCACCGGAATTCCGGCCAAAAAAGATTCCCAGGAGATATGATTGGTTTGTAGTAAATAACTTCCCATGACGGACAGCGGACCAAATGCGGCACCGACCATTATTTCGCCCCATCCGCGCCCCATTCCCGCCACAAAACACCCACTGTAACAGATACCAATCATGATCCCCAGTATCGTAAGACCTAAAATATAAAAATTCCAACGTGCCAGAGTCAGTATAACGGCCAGGATTAATGCCATTCCAAAGGCAACCAACGAACCTTGCAAATAGCTGTTTCGACTTAAGATACCGTTTTGAATCAATCGACTTCCACCGCTGAACGGCGTTACATTGCGATTGATGGCATCGCTCCCCAAGGCATCATAATAATCATTCAACATGTTGGCGCCGGCATGGCTGCTCATCACGATGATTAGTGCATATACCAAAGCATCCCAGCTGTAAATGTTTTCCCGGGCTGCCAAACAGGCTCCTACCAGAACCGGAACGATAGAAGCCAAAAAAAATGAAGCACGCATTGCCTTAAGCCATGTGATCAATGTTTTCATCTGTCGCTTCCTCACTTGTCATCCTGAATTGACTCTAAAAAGCCTATCAAGTATATTGTGCTCATAATTTTTCATTCCAACCAACTTTTAGACAGATAAATAAGCAAATAACCCCGGCGGGGGTTATTATTCTAGAAAACTCATCCGTTGAATATGTACGCCGGGCATAGCCTCCAATTCATGCTGGAATTCCTCGGTCTGTTTTTCGTCGCCCTTATAAACCAAGGTAATTAGGCCATTATCCTTTGACGGGCTTGGAATTCCCATTCTACAAAGGATATTCTCTCCATGCCGGGTAATGATTTCTTGAAGATCGGGAGCATGTTCTGCCCGACGTTCAACTAAGATACCAATGATAGACAACGGTTCAGTCACTTGATCACCTCGTCTTCTAATATTCACTCTCCCATGGATATTTATTCATGATGGACGCTCTTCCACATGTTTCCATATCTTGACAGTTTGCGCTACATATGAGATAGTGAAAAAAACGAAAACAAACCCACGAATGTCGATATAAGGAGAAAAATGGAATGCGCTGGGGATTAACTGTTTTTTTGATTTTACTGACAGTCGTCACCGGATGGGCTGCTGAATTACCGGCTGCTTCTTCCGGAGTATTGGTCCAATGTCCGGAAACCTTGATGGCCGTCGGAGATATCGGATTTCCCAAAACTTTAGGTGAGCTCATCCTGAAAGACCCTTCTTATCCGTGGAAAGGAACCCGGGACATCTTGGAACAGGCCGACGTCCTCATGGGAAATTTAGAAATCCCTCTCTCATTACGCGGCCGTGCTTATACGGATAAAACCTGGATTCTCCGCGCCCACCCGCAAACCGTTGATGCACTGGAAAACATCGGTTTTGATATTATGACCCTGGCAAACAATCATATCATGGACTTTGGTCCGCTGGCGCTCCAAGATACGATAGATGCCTTAAAAAGCAAAAACATTCAATATACCGGAGCCGGAATGAACAGCGATGAAGCCAGGAAGGCCGCTTGGTATGTCACGCCCAACGGCGTTAAAATCGCGTTTCTTGCCTATTCATTAACTTTTCCGGACATATTCTGGGCAAAACCCAACCGGCCCGGCACAGCCCACGGCAATCCGGCACACTTCATCCCCGACATTAAACACGCCAAAGAATCCGCGGACATAGTCGTCGTTTCCTTTCATTGGAGCAGCGAAATGCTGAATTACCCCAAAGACTATCAAAAAAATTACGCCAAGCAATGCATTGACGCCGGAGCAAGCCTGGTTATCGGCCATCATCCTCACGTCCTTCAAGGCCTTCAGGTTTACCGGGGCGGCCTCATCGCATATAGCCTTGGAAATTTCGCCTTTGGAACCTACAGTACTCAAGGGGTAAAGGATAGCATTATTTTAGCCGTGGATTTCGCCCGGGACGGGCTGATTCAGGCGAGACTGTATCCGGTCAATGTTGACAATCACCAAGTCCACTTCCAAACTAAACGCCGTTTTGGTAAAGATGCCGAACGGGTCATTCAAGATCTGCGAAACTTATCGAAAGAATTTAAAACCGAAATCCTGTTTCAAAAAGACATCGGCATTATTAATATCCGAAAATAAAGGGCCTTCACGGCCCTTTTATATCTTTACTTAGCTTAGCGAATTACATCAACCCCAATATATTCCCGTAGAACCTCCGGGACTGTCACGCTGCCGTCCTCATTTTGATAATTTTCGAGAATTGCGGCAACGGTACGGCCAACGGCCAACCCTGAACCATTGAGCGTATGAACGAACTCCGGTTTGGCTCCGGGTGCCGGACGATATCGGATATTGGCCCGCCGGGCCTGGAAGTCCTCAAAATTGCTGCAACTGGATATCTCACGGTAAGTATTGAAGCTGGGCAGCCAAACTTCCACATCATAACATTTGGCGGCCGAAAATCCTTGATCTCCGGTACATAACAGCATCACCCGGTAAGGAAGTTTAAGCTTCTCCAAAATTTTGCAGGCATCATTAACCAGCTTCTCATGCTCCATATAGGACTCTTCCGGTTTACAGAACTTCACCAGTTCCACTTTGTTAAACTGATGCTGACGGATGATCCCTTTGGTATCCCGTCCAGCTGACCCGGCTTCCGCCCGGAAGCATGCCGTATAAGCCGCATAATAAATCGGCAGTTGGTCCGCTGAAAGGATCTCATCCCGGTGTAAATTGGTGACCGGCACTTCCGCTGTCGGTACCATGTAATAGTCCCCAGGCGTAACCTTGAACATATCTTCTTCAAACTTCGGCAATTGGCCCGTGCCGGTCATCGAAGCCCGATTCACCAAAAACGGAGGAAAAACCTCGGTATAACCATGCTCACTGGTATGCACATCCAACATGAAATTGACCAATGCCCGCTCTAATTTGGCACCCCAATGTTTCATGACGACAAAACGGGCACCGCTGATTTTCGCAGCCCGTTCAAAATCCATAATGCCTAAACCGACGCCGATTTCATCGTGGGATTTGGGTTCAAAGTCAAAACGGCGAGGTTCTCCCCAGGAACGAATCAGCTTATTTTTAGTTTCATCTTTCCCCACCGGCACGCTCTCATGAGGGATATTGGGTATCTCCAGCATCAGCCGGTTCAATTCATCCTCAAGCTGACGTATGTCATTGTCCAGTTGTTGAATGGCCTCTCCGACCTGCTGCATCTCCTGGATAATGGCAGAAGCATCTCCGCCGGCGGCCTTAATCCGGCCAACTTCTTTAGAAACCGTATTCCGTTTATTCTTTAATTGTTCGACTTCAACCAGTTTTCTGCGGCGCTCTTCATCCAATTTCGTAAAGGTTTCCATCGGAAATTGAAAACCCCGTTTTGCGAGCCCGGCAACCACTTGTTCCGGTTGGGTTCGAACCAGTTTAATATCTAACATATGAAACACTCCTTATTCAGATACGCTCAACGTTCATGTTTACCATTATAACCCAAGCCAGTTAAAATGAAAAGAGGCACGCCTTGAAATCTCCAGTCGCATGCCTCATTCCCACATCAATTCTACCCGGTTCATTCAGTTATATACATCTTTGTATAATATTCATCCAACATTCGTTCGACTCCAAAATTGATATATGTACTTAAAACGCTGTTTTGCATCATTTTGACCCAACGGGAGCGGTTTTCATAATAGGTGGGTATGACTTCATTTTGGAGTACCCGATACAACGCCTGGAGATCGTGCCAATCCTGAAGGTCTGGATTGGAGCTTTCAAATCCGTCTCCGAACTGCCATCCGTTCTCCCCGTGAACACAGGCTTCAGGCCACCACCCGTCCAAGATGCTAAAGTTTAAAGCGCCGTTCATCGCAGCTTTCATCCCCGACGTTCCGCTGGCTTCCATGGGCCGGCGGGGATTGTTCAGCCAGACGTCAACCCCTTGCGTCATATGCTTTGCAATCGTCATATCATAGTTTTCCAAAAATGTG
>JAKOSX010000223.1 GCA_029776595.1 Bacillota bacterium
ATGTTGCAGGCTGGAGCCCAAGGCAGTCTCCAACGCCAGTTCCATCCCGGGGCGGACCTTGATCAAATCTGCCACCACGCCGCGGATTTTCCCATGGAAACGTTCGCCCGAAGCATCGGCAAGCAGGGCTTTCACTCCCTGAAAATAGCCTTGATAGCTTTTTTCCATGTCTTCCAGCAATCCGATTTTGCCTTCTAAAGCCCGAATCCGCTGACGGTACTCCTGAATCTTATCTTCAAGGGCCGCCATCTCCTGTTGGTAGCGACGGCTTTGTTCCAGGCGTTCATTTCGCGATGCCTGAATGCCCGCCAGTTGCGACATGACCGCTTCCAACCGGCTGTTCTTTTCCCGGTATTCTTCCTCTGATGCTTGCAATTGCTCAAGCAATAGCTCCCGTTTCTTCCGGCAGTCCTCCATCTGTTTGGCGAGGAATTCCTTTTGAAGCAGGGCATTGCTTTGCCTATTCCGCAATCCCGAAATCCGGTTCAAAATTTCAAATACTTCGTTTTTCAGCTCTTCTTCTTGGCGTTCCAGTTCTTTCAGGCGTTCATTGGCTTGGTTCAGCTTCTGCTCCTCAACAGCCAGCAAGGCCTTGTCTCCGTCCAAACGGCTATGGATGGCTGCTATCTCCGTCTCCAGAAGGGAACGTTCCTGAAGCAAGACTTCCCTGCGTTTCGCATTGGTTTTGCTCCCCCGGAGATGATCCTGTTCCTGACGGTCCAAATCTCCGAGTTTCGTATGTAAAAAACGGGATTGTTCCTGACATCGCTCCGCCTGGTTTTGAATGCGGAAATACTCCTCATTCAAAGCAGCAATTCGCTGATCGAGGTTGAGAAGTTCCAACCGTACGGTTTCCAGTTCGGACTCGATGATATTCTCTTCGCTTTCGAAATCCCTGAACCGGGAGTCGGTTTCCTCTTTTTGCCGTTGCAGCCGGTCCAATTCCTCCAACAATTTTTTAATAATTTTTCCGTAATAATTGATCTCCAATTCAGAGAGGCGCCCTTTCAACGCCAAATAGTGTTCCGCCTGACGGCATTGGGTCTCTAAAGGCCCCAACTGCAACTGAAGTTCATTGATAATATCCTGAACCCGGGTCAAGTTCCGGTCTGTATCTTCCAATTTCCGTTCCGCCACTTGTTTACGGCTTTTATATTTGATAATGCCGGCGGCTTCTTCGAAGATGCTGCGGCGTTCTTCGGCTTTCACCGATAAAATGGCATCGATCTTCCCCTGGCTGATCACCGAATAGGCGTCTTTTCCAAGGCCGGTATCATAAAAAAGCTCATGGATATCTTTCAAACGGACCTGAGATTTATTGATCAAATATTCGCTCTCTCCGGAACGGAACAATCTCCGGGTGACGGAAACCTCCGTAAAATCCAAGGGAATCGACCGATCCGAATTATCGAGAACCATGGTGACTTCCGCCAAGCCCAACTGCTTTCGGGATTCGGTTCCGGCAAAAATCACATCATCCATCTTGGAACCCCGCAGATTTTTGACGCTTTGTTCCCCCAGCACCCAGCGCAGAGCATCGGAAATATTGCTCTTACCGCTGCCATTGGGGCCGACAACCGCAGTCACGCCCGGCATGAATTCCAACTTGATTTTATCGGCAAAGGATTTAAAACCCAATAATTCCAACCGTTTTAAATACAAGCTAATCCTCCTTCATTCACACCATTTTACCACAATATGGCCTAAAAAAAAACTCCCGTAAAAAACGGGAGAAAAAGAGAAAACAGTTGGTTCCTGTTTTTTATATATAAAACTTTAAACGGTTACCATCCCTTTCCACTTTACACCGATAATCCTCGCCTGTCAACCACCCTTTTTCACTTTTCACCTTTCACTTTCCCTTTACCCTTCCTTTTCCCTTTTGTTAGGCTTCCCTGCACAGGGCCAGGGTCAAGTCGTGGCGTTTGCGGGTTTTCAGGGGGATTTTGGGACTAAGCAACGAACCGTATTCCATAATCACTTTTTTCAGTTTTAAGCGGGAACGGGTCCGGGCATTATCGATGACTTTGGCCGGTAATTTCAAATCCTGTTGAATCTCCCCCAGCGAATATCCCCAAATAATCCGGAGCACCACATCATATTCCAATGGCGACAGATAAGCCTTCAATACGGCATTGAGCTGATGGGCCATCCAGTCCCGTTCCACATAAACGAAGGGTTCTTCCCCCGTGGCGGCGACAGAATGAATAAGCTGCCGGGAAGCGGCATCCACCGAATAGTTCAGCGATAGGGAGTTGGCCTCAAACAACGCTTTCTTCGTATAGTTTTGCTTAATTTTATTGTAGATCCGCCGTAAGATACATATGTAGGCAAACGTGCTGAATTTGATCCGATACCGTAAATAATCATACTGGTCGATGGCTTTCAGGAGCCCTACGGCACCTTCCTGTAAAAAATCCTCGAAATCCGCAGACGGAGTATTTTGATTGCGCACAATATGGCGCACCATGGGCAGATATTTTTCCACCAACGTTTCTTTGGCAGCAGGCTCGGACCCAGAGCGAATTTTCTCGATGAGTTCCAGGTCGGTTTGTTGACACATACCGGATACCTCCTCCAAAACCTCTTTCCAGTAAAATATATGTTGGAGGTTGTCCCTGGTATGACTTTTCCAAAAAAATAAACCGCCCGAAGGCGGTTATCCCCATGCATAAATCCTGATAACTCCATTGGATGATTCGTTTTTTTCAACGCGGTTC
>JAKOSX010000224.1 GCA_029776595.1 Bacillota bacterium
CGCGGCAGGGCCCCGGAGGGAACTGGGTTTTCGGACTATCTTCAACATGCTGGGGCCCCTCACCAATCCGGCCGGTGCCAATTGTCAGCTGCTCGGGGTGTACCATCCGGATTTGACGGCAGTATTTGCCCGGGTACTGCAGCGGCTGGGTTCTCACCGGGCCATGGTGGTCCATGGTGCCGGCGGAATGGATGAGTTGTCGCTGGACGGGGACAATCACGTGAGTATGTTAAGGGATGGCCGGATCGATACCTTCAAGGTGTCTGCCTCCGAGGTGGGGTTGGAACCTGCCGCTAATCAAGAGTTGAAAGGCGGAGATGCCCGGCAAAACGCAGCCATCATCGAAAATATCCTTAACGGGAGCGAAAAAGGGCCGAAACTGGATGCAGTGTTATTGAATGCCGCAGCCGGCCTATTCATCAGCGGCAAGGCCCGGGATATGAAAGACGGGGTAAAGTTGGCCCGCGGGCTGATTGAAGACGGCTCGGCGCATGGGAAATTACAGGAATTGCGCCGGCTTGCCGGGTAATGGAGGAGGGTTTCAGATGTTCTTGGAAAAGATGCTTGTCCGGCAGCGGCAGGAAGTGGAAGCACGGAAAAAAGTCTTGTCTTATGAGCAGATGCTTGAGCAGCTGGAACGGTCCCAACCGGAGCTGCGACCGTTGGGTCCCCGTTTAACCCGGGGCGGTATGCAAATCATCGCCGAAGTGAAACAAGCGTCACCCTCCAGAGGACTGTTGACCGAGGATTTTCGACCCGGACCGTTGGCCCGGAGCTATGAGGCGGCCGGGGCCGCTGCCGTTTCTGTACTGACGGAGCCCCATTATTTCCGGGGGTCACTGTCTGACCTTCAGGCCGTGAAGGCGGCCACCAGGGAGACACCGGTCCTCCGGAAAGATTTTATCATCGACCGTTATCAACTGGTGGAAGCGCGATTGTACGGGGCTGATGCGGTCCTCCTGATTGTGGCGGCTTTAACTCCGGCCATGTTGACAGAGTTGATCAGGGAAACGCTGGCTTTGGGGATGACGCCTCTGGTGGAAGTCCACCGGGAGGAAGAAATAGCGGTTGCCTGTGATGCCGGTGCCGAAATTATCGGGATTAATAACCGGGATTTATGGACGCTGGAGGTTAACCTGGACACCACATTGAAGTTGCGCCCGAACATACCGGCGGGGATTACCGTTGTCTCCGAAAGCGGTATTCATTCCCGGGAAGATGTGGAGCGTTTGAAATCCGCCGGGGTCCACGGGTTTTTAATCGGTGAGGCGTTGGTGACGCACAAGGAGCCTGCCCTGAAACTTCGGGAGCTGTTGGAGGCAGGCTCATGATACCGGTCAAAGTCTGCGGGATAACCGCCGTGGAAGATGCGCTGGCCTGCGTAGAATACGGAGCTGCCGCATTGGGGTTTGTCTTTGCTCCGTCAAAACGACGGATTTCGCCGGAACGGGCACGGATGATCCGGCAGAGTTTGCCGACGGACGTGGTGACGGTCGGGGTTTTTGTCAATGAAGCGGCGGAGACAGTCCGGGAGATCATCCGTTACTGCCGGCTGGATCTGGTGCAGTTCCATGGGGATGAGAGCCCGGAATATTGCCGGAAGTTTCAAGGAATGGCTATTAAAGCCTTCCGGGCCGGGGTCGACTTTCCCGGAGCTCCCTGGGAGGAAGCCGGGTTACGGGCGGTATTGGTTGACGGTGCAACGGCCGGCAGCGGCCAGACCTATGAGTGGGAATTGTTCCGGAATTATCGTCACCTGCCTTATCCCAAAATCTTGGCAGGAGGTTTGAATCCTGATAATCTTCTGGAGGCTATCCGGCGGACGGAGCCGGACGGAGTGGATGTTTCAAGCGGGGTGGAACGGGAACCGGGACGGAAAGACCCGGATAAGGTGAAACGGTTTATCGCCATCGCTTCGGGCGTTGACCGGAGACCGGCCGGTAGCGGTCTGGCCGGGAAGAGTATTTTTGAGAAGAGGTGAGTAGAGTATGTCACATCCGAAGGAATGGTATTTTGGAGAGTACGGCGGCAGGTTTGTGCCGGAAACATTGATGCCGGCCTTGGAGGAGTTGGATGCCGCATATCGGCGTTATGCGGGCGATCCGGATTTTAACCGGGAATTGACGGAGTTATATCGCGAATATTCCGGCCGTCCCACGCCGCTTTATTATGCCGAGCGTTTCAGCAAAGAATTGGGTAAAGGCCGGGTTTATCTGAAACGGGAAGATTTGAATCATACCGGAGCGCATAAAATCAACAATACGCTGGGCCAGATTTTATTGGCCAAACGAATGGGGAAAAAGCGGATCGTGGCCGAGACCGGGGCCGGTCAGCACGGGGTGGCGACAGCCACCGTCGCTGCCAAGTTTGGCATGGAATGCGTCATTTATATGGGTGAGGTGGACATGGCCCGGCAAGCCTTGAATGTTTTTCGGATGAAGCTGTTGGGTGCCGAAGTCAGGCCGGTGACCAGCGGCAGCCGGACGTTAAAAGATGCCGGCAATGAGGCGTTGCGCGATTGGGTTGCCCATGTGGATGATACGTACTTTTTGTTCGGATCGGTGGCCGGGCCCCATCCTTATCCGGTGATCGTTCGGGATTTCCAGTCCATCATCGGGAAAGAAACCAAGGAGCAGATCCTGGCGAAGGCCGGAAAGCTTCCGGATTATGTGGTGGCCTGTGTCGGCGGCGGCAGCAATGCCATGGGAATTTTCCATCCGTTTATCCATGACCGGGAGGTCCGGCTCATCGGTGTGGAAGCGGCCGGCCGGGGGCTGGCCACCGGAGAACATGCGGCTTCGCTGGGGATGGGGAAACCCGGCATTTTTCAGGGAGCCAAGAGTTATCTGTTAATGGACGATGACGGCCAAATTAAGGAAGCTTATTCCATTTCGGCAGGATTGGATTATCCGGGGGTCGGGCCGGAACACAGCTGGCTTAAAGACAGCGGTCGGGCTGTTTACCAATCGGTCACCGATGAGGAGGCGCTGGAGGCCTTTAAGTACTTAAGCCTTACCGAAGGTATTATTCCGGCTTTGGAAAGCGCCCATGCGGTGGCCGCCGGAATGAAGATTGCTTCCGGTTTGAAGGAAGGCCAGATTTGCGTTATTAATATTTCCGGCCGCGGCGATAAAGACATTTTCACCGTTGCCAAAGAGACAGGGGTGAGTTTATGAACCGGATCGCGGAATGTTTTGAACTTAAGCGCCAAAAGGGACAAAAGGCGTTAATCCCTTATATGATGGGAGGATATCCCACGTTGCCGGATTCGGCTGCCGCTCTTGAAATTCTGGCGGAGGCCGGTGCCGATCTGATCGAAGTCGGCGTTCCATTCTCCGATCCGTTGGCCGACGGGCCGGTGATTCAGGCAGCCGGACAGCAGGCTTTGGCCAACGGTTGCACGTTGGACCGGCTGATGAAGGAATTGGGACCGGTGGTGAAGGGGTTGCCGGTACCTGCAGTCATGATGGTGTATTATAACATTATCTATCAGCGCGGGATCCGGCGTTTTGTGGAAGAAATCCGGGACAATGGGTTTGCCGGACTCATCGTTCCCGATTTGCCGCCGGAAGAAGCGGAAGAACTTCAGAAGGCCGGGCTGGAATGTGGTATCGGATTGAGTTTCCTGGTTGCCCCTACCAGTACCCCGCAGCGGATCGCTACCGCCAGCCGTTGTTCCACCGGTTTCATTTATGCGGTATCCTTGAAAGGCGTGACCGGAGCCCGGGATCATCTGCCTCCGGATTTGCCGGAATTTCTCCAACGGATTCGGAGCCAATCGGATAAACCGGTGGCGGTCGGATTCGGTATTGCCCAACCTTGGCAGGGGCAAACGGTAGCGCAGATGGCTGACGGGATTATTGTGGGAAGCGCTGTCATCCAACGGATGGCAGGGGAAAACGGGTTGAAGGAGGCCGGAATGTTTCTCCGGGAAATGCGACAAGCGATAGATAGGTAAATAATTTCCTTTATGTTTACTTTATTTTTTTGGAAATTATTTATATAATGGGCTTGTGAAAAAGTTCTATATGATACGGAGAAACGAATGGACTGGCTGACTTCTCTGCGGTTAATATGGTTGTTTATCGGGGCGCTATTAGCAACGGCGGTCATCATCTATTGCCGGCTGTGGGGAAAACGCACCCCGTTGACACGGAGTTTCATTTGGTATTTGGTCTTAAATGTCATTTGGTTTTTGGGTCAAATATTTCGGATCTTTGCTTCGAATTATGCCATGGAGTGGATTTTTGTCCGTTTAGAGTATTTCGGCATTTGTTTTATCGGCTTTTTCTGGTTGGTTTTCTGTCTTCAATATACGGAACATCCGTGGGCTTCCAAAAAGAAATATCTGATATTATTGGGACTTATTCCGGCTTTGTCTTATGCCGGAGTGTTGACCAACGACTGGCATCATCGCTTCTTCGGCCTTCATGACCGGGCATTCAATACCTTTGGGGTCTTATTTTACATCCATATGTTTGAATCCTATATTTTTTGTACCAGCGGTACGGCCCTCCTCATCAATTACGCTTTCTGCCAGATGGGAAAGAAACGTAAACAAGTGATCTTGCTGGTGCTGGCTGCGTTATTCCCGTTGCTGGTCAATGCGATGGTGGTCAGCCGGGTGATACCCGCCACCTTCGACACGACGCCCTTTGCGCTATTGATTTCGTTGGTCATTTACTTCGTGGCGACGTTTAAGTATAAATTGTTGGACTTGGTCCCTGTAGCCTATCACGCGATTGTGGATAATATGAAAGAAGCCATTGTGGTGATTGACAATTACCGGCAGATTGTCCGCTATAACCGGGTTTTCCGGAATATTTTCCCGGAAGTGGTCACCGCCGGAAAGCCCGATTTGGCTTCGTTTTTGGCGGCCCTGATTCAACGGGCGGAACCCGGCCCCAAACTTGACCGGATGACGCATGTTCTGGCGGAATGGGCCGAAAAAAACCATACCACGGACATCAAACTGATTGATCCGAGCCCCCAATGGCTGGCTGTGAATATTCAGCCCATTTATCAGCGCGGAGAATGTCTGGGGAGGGTCATATCCATCAAAGATATTTCGGTTTATCAAAATTTAGTGGAGGAACTTCATCAGAAAAATCAAGAGTTGTCCCAGATGAACCGGCAGTTGCAAGAGTATGCCGCCACAGCGGAAGAACTGGCGGTTGTGAAAGAGCGGAACCGTTTTGCCCGGGACGTTCATGACACTTTGGGACAGACCATGACGTTGCTGATTACGATGTTGCAGATCGCCCTGGCCAATTGCCGCCACAATCCGGAGGAGATGGAGAAGAAACTGACGGAAGCGTTACGGGTTGCCGAAGAAGGTTTGGCGGAAGTCCGGCGTTCGGTTGCCGGATTGAGCATGGCCCGGTTTACCCGGGAGACTTTGATGGATGCTTTGCAAGCATTAATCGGAAGTTTTGAAAATACCGGAATCCATGTCCGTCTGATGGTGGAGCGGTATGACGGAGAGCTGAATACCCGGATTATGGATACGATTTACCGCGTCTGCCAAGAGGCCCTGACCAACACGGTCCGCCACGGGAAAGCGTCGATGGTCATCATCGAAATGCAATTCAAATCGGATACGCTTATATTATTGATCGAAGATAACGGCCATGGCTGCGCTACGATTCACAAGGGATACGGCTTGCTTGGTATGGAGGAGCGGATCAAAGCGGTGAACGGATTGATCGAAATCGACGGCCAACCGGGTTCGGGATTCAGGATCAAGGTGGTCATTCCGCTCATGACCGGTACCGTAAGACGGGGGCTTGCCGGATGAAAACTTGCATTCTGCAAGTTTTTTTTGAGCTTGTCCGTCACTTGACTAACGGTAATGATTATGCTAACGTTTTGACAACAGGTAAGGATGATGATAAAATATTCGCCTTGGAAGGATTAACATGACGTTGGCGCGGAGGTAGGCGTTGATTCAGATCATTCCTTTTCGATACAGCGAACAGCCTGAATATTTACCCGTATTGACCAGGGGACTGGCGGATTTGGCCAATTTATGGTTCAATATGATGAAAATAGAGGCCCAAATCAATCTGGAACTGAATTTCACTGCCTGGGAAAGCGAAACTGTTCAGTCTGCCGGGGAACTGTCCGGGGAGGACCTGTTGTTCACCGGTGAAGTTATCTTTGAAAATCCGGGGTACAAGGTATCCCTGTTTTTAGCGGAATCCTCCCGTGAATACTCCGTTTATTGCGATACATATCGAACGACGGAGCGTCAGTTTCTGAAAGATTGGGAGAACCATGTGGAACAGGTGGTTCTCTGGCTTACCGGGGAAGAGAAGACGTCCATCGCCGAAAAGAAGATGTATACCCATTCATTGGATGCCTTTTTGGCTTTCAGGAGAGGGCTGGAGATTTTATCGGTAGCCAAAAAGCAGGCCAAACAGGAAGAAGGCCTGGAGCAATTGTTGACTGCCGTAGCATATGATCCGGATTTCGTCGAGGCGGTGGATATTTTATTATTATTTTTGGTGCAGATTGGCTCCCATCACGATTATGATTATGCGCTGCGGATGTTGGAACGGTTGAAGGATTATGAAGACCGGCATCCCCGGATCCCGTTGGTAGCCGCCGAATTGTATTTTCAGTGGGGAAACCATGGGAAGACCGAACAATTATTAAATACGTTGGTGCAGAAATTTCCCGGTTTTTTTGACGGGTGGATTCGTCTGGCCCTCTTTTATCAATCCCAAAACGAAAGCCTGAAAGCGTTAAGCATCTTGAAAATGCTTCATGAGCGCCAGCCGGAGAATACGGTGGTATTGGATCTGTTGGGTGCCATCTATGTCGGCTTGGAGAGTTATCAGGACGCTGAAGCGGTGTGGCTGAAAACATTGGAACTGGAACCCGGCCGGGTCAATGTTCTCAACAACTTGGGGCTGCTTTCCGAAGAAAAAGGCGATCCGGAACAGGCTGAAAATTATTATTTGAAAGCGATTCAGGCGAATGATCGCTGGTGGGGCTCTTTCTTTAATTATGGTTCTTTTTGCCGACGGTACGGCCGGATCGAGGAAGGGATTTCCCTGTTGAATAAAGCCCGGGCCCTTAATCCCGGTCATTTCCCCACCTATCTTTTGTTGGCCGAGTGCCAATTGGAACTGGGGTACTATGACGATGCTGAAGAAGTGTTGTTGCATTTATTGCAGATCGCTCCCAATAATACGGTACGGCGGCATGTTTTAGCCATACTGGAACAATACAATCAAAGCCCTTTTCTTGTGGGACTGCGCATCCGTAAATTGATGCGTTTATGGGAGAATGGCCGGCGGCTGAAAGTCATCGGGGAATTGGTGAAAAATTTCAGAAAAGCGAAAGATTTGTGGTATTACTGGTATTTATGGAGCGTTGTGCTGGAACGGTTTAAACTGGGAACATTGTCTATGGCCGCTTTACGGGCCGGATACCGGCGAAAACCCGCTTTTCCCGTGGCTAAAAAGCTGGGCTTAAGTTATTGGGCCAAGGGACAATTTTCCAAAGCGCTGCCGTTTTTACGGACCGCTTTTCAACAGAACCGTACCGACGACATGGCGGTCCAGGCTTATCTGCAGACATTGATCAACCTGGGTGAAGTGGAAGAATATGAACAACAACAGCGGCAGGTTTCCAAAATCGGTCATTTGGTCGGCGCAGGATGATCAAAACGAAAGACGGGAGGATTCGGAATGGGTTGGCTTGGAGCGCTCATCGGAATCATCGTTTTGTGGTTCATTTTAAAATTCATTTTAAAGACCTTGAAAATTATGTTTGTTTTCGTTATATTAGCTATATTGGCAATCGTTTTTATATTGTGGCAGCGCGGTTTGTTCGGGCTGTGACGGAATACGGGAAGACACTGGTAACTCTTGATGGAGGGGGTGCAAGATGGGACGTCTGCGTAAAGACGGTGAAGGAGAAACGGTACAAGCAGTTACCCGTGCGTTATCTTTGCTTGAAATTCTTTCGAAAGAAAGTTCGCCTGTATCTATATCCGAGTTGGCGCGAAAAGCAAATCTGAAGTTGACAACGGTACACCGGCTGTTGTATACGTTGATGAATAAAGGCTTTGTCGAACAGGACGAGCAGAGTTTGCGTTATAAGTTGGGGATTAAGGCGTTTGAAATCGGCAATGCGGCATTGGCCGGTTTGGACTTGCGCAATATTTCCCGTCCGTTTCTCAAAGAACTGGCCGAGTCGGTCAATGAAACGACCAATTTGGCTATTTTGGACGGAGCGGAAGTTGTCTATATTGATCAGTTGGAATCTACCAATATTGTTATCGTGAAGATGTTTGCCCGGATCGGCAGCCGGGGGCCGGCTTATTGTACCGGAACCGGGAAAGTGCTGTTGGCTGATTTGAGTACGGAAGAGCTTACCCAAAGAATGGCCGGGGTCGAGTTTATCCGGTTTACCGAACACACGATCACCGATCTTCAGCAGTTGATCGCTGCTTTAAAGGAAATCAAGGCCAATGGTTATGCGCTGGACTTTTCGGAACGGGATGAAGGGGTCGTCTGTGTGGCGGCGCCGGTGCGCAACCATGAAGGCCGTTGGCAGGCAGCAATCAGCGTATCCGGTCCGGTTCAGCGGATGACCAATGAACGGATTTACGAGCAAATTTTACCGGCTGTTTTAAATGCGGCGCAAAAAATTTCGGAAAAATTGGGTTATCGTGGCGCATAGATTATTCAGCCGTCGTTGAAAAATGGACGGGCAATTGTCAATCGTTAACTTGTAAATTTACAGCAATTGTGTTACACTAAAAACAGAATTTTGACTGAAGAGTGGGGGGTCCCCACTCTTTCGATTTGTAATCACACTGAATTAGGAGGTTTGGTGTTGGCCAGGGAACGAATTGAGGACGTTGTCGAGCGTTTGGCGACTCCCGTTGCGGAACGGTTGGGATACGAATTGGTTGATGTCGAATATAAAAAGGAAGGGGCAAACTGGGTTTTGCGCTGTTATATCGATTGTCCCGGAGGGGTGGGGATCGATCAGTGCCAAATCTTCAGTGAAGCCGTTGAAAAAGTGTTGGATGCCGAGGATCCGATTCCTGGCAGTTATCTGTTGGAAGTTTCGTCGCCGGGAGCGGAACGTCCGTTGAAAAAAGCCTCCGATTATCAGCGGTTTTTAGGTGAGAACGTGACGGTGAAACTCCACCGGGCGGTGGAAGGACAGAAAAAATACTCCGGTGAATTGGCTGGATTCGATGAAGAGGCCAAGACGGTTCAAATAAAGACTGACAGCGGTTTGGTGACGTTGGCGTTGAAAGATATTGCCAAAGCAAATTTAAATATTGATTTCTTCGGTACCGGAGGAGGTAAAGGGTTAAAATGAATCACGAGTTTATTGATGCTCTGGAACAAGTGGCCAAAGAAAAGGGAATCAGTAAGGAAATATTGTTGGATGCTATCGAGACGGCATTAGCTTCGGCGTATAAACGGGATCAAAAAGTTGCGCAAAGCATTGAAGTACGGATGGATTCGGAAACGGGAGAGCTGCATGTCTATACCCATAAGACCGTAGTGGACGAGGTCGAAGACGAACATAACGAGATCAGCCTGGAAGATGCCCAAAAAATTAATCCCATTTATGAAGTCGGCGATTTGGTGGAATTTGAAATTTTCCCGAAGGAATTCGGACGGATTGCCGCCCAGACCGCCAAACAGGTGGTGGTGCAACGCATTCGCGAAGCGGAACGGGGGATTATTTACGAGGAATTTTCCAATCGGGTCGGGGATCTGATTACCGGGATTATTCAACGGGTTGAACAGCGGAATTATTATATCGATCTGGGACGGGTCGAAGGGATTCTTCCTGCCCATGAACAGATGCCCAATGAACAATATGAGCTGGGAAGCAGGATTAAAACCTATATCGCTGAAGTGAAAAAAACCACCAAAGGCCCACAGATCATCTTATCGCGGGCGCGGACCGGTTTGATTAAGCGTCTGTTCGAATTGGAAGTTCCGGAGATCCAGGATGGGTTGGTGGAGATTAAGTCGGTATCCCGTGAACCCGGGTTCCGTTCCAAAGTAGCGGTTTACAGCCGGGATCCTCAGATTGATCCGGTGGGTGCCTGTGTCGGGGCCCGAGGCATCCGGGTGCAAATGATTGTCCGGGAATTGAAAGGCGAAAAAATCGATATCGTTCCCTGGAGTGCCGATCCCATTGAGTTCATTATCAATGCATTGAGTCCGGCGAAAGTGACGGAAGTGAAGATATTGCCGTCGAAGAAAACGGCGATTGTCATCGTGCCCGATTTTCAACTCTCCCTGGCTATCGGTAAAGAGGGGCAAAATGCCCGGTTGGCCGCTAAGCTTACCGGTTGGAAGATCGATATTAAGAGCGAAAGCCAAGCCGAAGCCAGCCATGAGGAGATTGAGCGGCTGGTTCGGGAGGAGATCGGCTTTAAATCGGCGGACGATGAGGTCGAACCGGCTGAATCCGTGACAACGGACGACGAGATCGTCGAAAATGTAGAGGAATATGAAGAAGAATCGGCTTGGGAAGCGGGTGTGGACGAAACTGCTTCGGTCGAATATGATGAGCCGGAGACTTCGGAAGATACTTCGGATGCGGATGAAACGGAAAGCGTGGAAGAGCCGGTCATTGACGATGACGATGATGATGACGATGAAGAAGAGATCGTGATCAAGAAGAAGCCGAAGAAGAAGTTCTCTTCGAAGATTTCCCGGAGAGAATTGGAAGATGAATTACTCGACGACGAAGGGTATTTCTTTACGGATGTCCTCGATGAACAACAAGCTTCGGAAGAACCGGTGATTTCGGTTGGAGCGCCGGAGAATGAGTCGGACAGTGGCTTCACCATCGGACAGCTGTTAGGTGAAGAATTGCTCAAGAAAGCCAAAAAAGGAGAGAAAAAGGGGGATAAATAATGAAAGTTAAAAAAATTCCCCAACGGACCTGCATTGGATGTAAGACGGTGCGTCCCAAGAAAGAACTGATTCGCATTGTGCGTACACCGGAAGGAAACGTGCTGGTTGATCAAACCGGGAAAAAATCCGGCCGGGGCGCTTACAGTTGTCCCAATCTCCAATGCTTGGAATTGGCTTTTAAAGGGGCGCTTTTGGATAAAGCTTTGGACATCGTGTTGGACGAGTCCACGAAAGATCAATTGCGTTCGGAAGTGTTAGCTTTAATCCCATGAACAAAATCGACAGTATGCTTGGTTTTGCTTCCAAAGCAGGTCAGTTGATATTGGGAACTGCCGGCGTTGAAGCGGGGCTGAAAAGAGGAAAAATCGCACTGGTTATCTGTGCGACTGATCTTTCGTCCAAGACCATCAAAAATTTTAAGTATTTATGCGATGTGTATCAGGTGCCGTTTTATTGTTACGGTCTCCGTTCCGAATTAGGGCGTTTGGTCGGAGCGCCGGAACGGGGAGTCATCGGTGTGGTCTCGAAGCAGTTTGCTTCCAATCTCCGCCGATTGCTTGAAGATCATTTTATGGATAGGGGTGACGGATCATAGGTAAAGTACGTGTACATGAGTTAAGTAAAGAGTTGGGCATTCCGATGAAGGAGTTAATGCAGTTTTTAAACGGTCTGGGAGCGAATGTCCGCAATCATATGAATACGGTTGAAGATGAGTATGTCAATCAGGCCCGTCAAAATTTTGCGGAAGCGAAGCAACCGAAAGGCCCGGAGCAGGGACCGGCAACAGTTACCCTGGTATCCGCCGGTCCCGCTGCGCCTGCAGCGACGGCCGCATCTCCGGGTCATAAACAGGAAACCCCTGTGACAACCGAGAAAAAAGCGGCTGCGAAAGGGGAAATGCCGGCAGCGGCAAAGAAATCTCAAGGGGAAGCGGACGGAGCGAAGCCTGCCGCCCAACGGCCGAAAGAGCTCGGCCCCAAGACGGCCCCCAAAACCGGAACTCCTGAGGCA